>NZ_JBHXMF010000013.1:0-80812 GCF_042721055.1 Streptomyces sp. NPDC058470 | reverse complement strand
ACGCTGACCAGCCGTCGGACGCTGACCGGCCGTCGGTCGCTGCTCCGGGCTCGGCGGATGACCGGGCCTCGGGGGCTGGCCGGCCCTCGGGGGCTGGTCGGGAGTCCGCAGCCGGTCCGGCCTGGACGGCTGGTTCGACCTCGGCGGCTGACCGGACATCGAGGGCTGACCGAACATCGGGGACTGACCAGACGTCGGCGGCCCGTCCGGCCTCTGTGGTTGGCCGGACGTCGCAGGACCGGACGTCGGTGCCTGGTTCGGGGGCGGTGAGTGGTCCGAGCTCGGAGGCTGGTCCGGAGTTCGCAGGTTGTCCGGAATCGAAGGCTCGTCCGGGGTTTGCGGGTTGTCCGGAGTCGGCGGCCGGTTCGGGTGGGGAGGGGTTGCCGGGCGAGGTGGGGCCGGCGGGCGTGGGGGAATTGAGGCGCGGCGCGCTTCCGTGCTCATGCACCCCCCGTTCCCTCGTACCCGGGCCATCGGCTCGCCTCGGAGCTCTTCCGGGCCGTCGTAGCTGTTGCGGGGAGGGCGTCCGTCCGGGTCGCCCGCCACGGGCACGCATACCCGCACCGGGGGGCCGTCACCCCGGGCGCACCCCGCCCGGGCAAGGTCGTTCCTCCCTGCGTGCGCGTCACTCTACGGGTTGACGTGGGCCCGAAGGGAACCAGTCCGCAGGCCCGGGGGATCTGCCCGGATCGTCCCCCTACCCAGCGGTAATCCCGTCTGGCAGGCTTCGGTCATGACTGCCCGCGCCGCAGACCGGGCCCGCTACGACCGGGCCACCGCTCACCTCGACGCCCCTCTCGCGATCGTGGACCTGGAGGCCTTCGACGCGAACGCGGACGATCTCGTCCGCAGGGCCGGTGGCAAACCGGTCCGCGTCGCCAGCAAATCCGTCCGCTGCCGCGCCCTGCTCGAACGCGTCCTCGCGCGGGACGGCTTCGCCGGAATCATGTCCTTCACCCTTGCCGAGTCGATCTGGCTGGCCCGCTCCGGCTTCGAGGACATCCTGCTCGCCTACCCGTCCGCCGACGCCTTGGGCTTCGCCGAGCTGGCCTCCGACCCCAAGCTCGCCGCCGCCGTGACCGTCATGGTCGACGACCCGGCCCAGCTCCACCTCATCGACGAGGCACGCCGGGGCGGCACCGAAGTCGTGCGTGTCTGCCTGGAGTTGGACACCTCACTCCAGCTGCTCGGCGGGCGGGTCCGCGTCGGCGCCCTCCGTTCGCCGCTGCGCTCCCCCGACCAACTCGCCGAGATGGCCCGTACGGTGACCCGGCGCCCCGGGTTCAAGCTCGTGGGGATCATGGCGTACGAGGGTCATATCGCCGGCGTCGGCGACTCGGTCGACGGGCGGCCCTTCCGTTCGCGTGCCGTCCGCCTGATGCAGGCCACGGCCCGCAAGGAACTCGTCCAGCGGCGTGCCGAGGTCGTCCGCGCCGTCCGGGCCGTGGAGCCCGACCTGGAGTTCGTCAACGGCGGCGGCACCGGCAGCGTGCAGCACACGGCGGCCGAGGACGCGGTCACGGAGATCGCGGCCGGGTCGGGACTGTACGTACCGCGGCTCTTCGACAACTACACCTCGTTCAGCGGGCGACCGGCCGCGCTCTTCGCCCAGCCCGTCGTTCGTCGCCCGGGCGTCGGAATCGTGACCGTCCTCGGTGGCGGCTACCCGGCCTCGGGCGCCGCCGGTCCCGACCGGCTGCCCGTGCCCTATCTCCCTGAGGGGCTGAAGTACGACCCCCAGGAGGGTCCGGGCGAGGTGCAGACTCCGCTGATCGGCGCCCCCGCGGACGACCTGCTCATCGGCGACAAGGTGTGGTTCCGGCACGCCAAGGCCGGGGAGCTGTGCGAGCGGTTCGACACCCTCCAGCTGGTGGCGGGCGACTCGGTGACGGCGGCCGTCCCGACGTATCGCGGGGAGGGGCAGACCTTCCTCTGACGCCCCGGGCGTCCAGCGTCTACTGGGACGGGCCGATGCTGCTGCCCACGCCCCCACCGGTGTCCGCGTCGTCCACCGGCCGGATCCCCTTGGTGATGCGGTCCATGTCGGACAGCGGCGGCCCGTCCCCACCCGCGTCGAAGGCGAAGCGGACGATGACCAGCGCCTCAGAACCCACGCTGGACGGAAACGCCAGCGACTGCACGTAACCCCCGGGCCCCGCGGCGGTCTTGACCTGCCAGCGCACGAAGTACCCGGCACGCCCGGCGACGGCGACCGGACCCGCCTTCACCTCTTTGTGGGAGTCGATGCCGTGGTAGGGGCGCCGGTCGAGGAGGTCTCGGTCGTACGCCCTGTCCGCCGCGTCCCCGATGTCCTTCCGGGCGAGGGCTTCCGGGGACTTCTCGTCGTCCCCGGTGACCGTGCGCGAGATGACCCGTCCGTGGTGGCAGAGACCGGGGTCGCCGGGGCAGTCGTACGTCCCCGGAGTGGTCATCACGACATCGTCCTCGACGACGTTCTCCGGCCCCTCCCAGCCGTCGAGCAGCGGAAGGGTGATGCCGTTGAGCTCGTCCACGACGAACGCCGGATCGTCGGTCGGCGACTCGGAGGGGGCCGGCTCGGGCTGCGACGGGGCGGTCGGCGCCGTGTTGGTCGCCGCGTCGGCGGTGTCGTCGTTCCGGCCGAGGAGTACGGCGCCTGTGACGATCGAGGAGACCAGCACGGCTCCGGCGACGACGAGGGCGACGGCCTTGGCACGCCCGGAGCTCCCGTCGGGGAACTCCGGCCCCGCCAAGGGCTGTTGGAGCGCCTCGGGCTGACGCCGGTGGTCGGTCCACGCGGTCCCGTCCCACCAGCGCTCGACGAGCGGGTACGACGGGTCGCGGTACCAGCCGGGCGGAGGCGTCATGCTCATCCCGGCACTCTAGGACGTACGTCGAAGATCAGTACACGGTGTCCGGCCCACGGCGTCCGCTACAGCGGCGTGACGTACGCGCCCGAGATTCCGCCGTCCACCAGGAAGTCGCTGGCGTTCACGAAGGAGGAGTCGTCGCTGGCGAGGAACGCGACCGCCGCGGCGATCTCGTCCGCCTCCGCGAACCGGCCGACCGGGATGTGCACGAGCCGGCGTGCCGCCCGCTCGGGGTCCTTGGCGAACAGCTCCTGGAGCAGCGGGGTGTTGACCGGCCCGGGGCACAGGGCGTTGACCCGGATGCCCTCCCTCGCGAACTGCACGCCCAGTTCACGGGACATGGCCAGCACACCGCCCTTGGAGGCCGTGTACGAGATCTGCGAGGTCGCCGCGCCCATCCGGGCCACGAAGGACGCCGTGTTGATGATCGAGCCCTTGCCCTGGCGCCGCATGTAGGGGATCGCGGCCTTGCAACACAGGTAGACGGAGGTGAGGTTGACGTCCTGGACCCGCTTCCAGGCCTCAAGTCCCGTCTCCAGGATGGAGTCGTCGTCGGGCGGTGAGATGCCCGCGTTGTTGAAGGCGATGTCGACGGAGCCGTAGGTGTCGTATGCCGTCCTGAAGAGGGCTTCCACCTCCTCGGGGTCGGTGACGTCGACCTTCACGAAGATCCCGCCGACCTCCTCGGCGGCCGCCTTGCCGCTCGTCTCGTCGACGTCGCCGCAGACGACATGGGCGCCCTCGGAGGCGAGCCGACGTGCGGTGGCAAGGCCGATGCCGCTGCCCGCGCCGGTGATGACGGCGGTACGGCCGACCAGGCGGCGGCAGATGATGTCAGGGGTGTCTGCGGTCACTGTGCGGGGCCCTCCGTGCTGATGAAGACGTTCTTGGTTTCGGTGAAGGCGGTGAGGGCGTCCGGGCCGAGTTCGCGGCCGATCCCCGACTGCTTGAAGCCGCCGAACGGGGTCCAGTAGCGGACGCTGGAGTGGGAGTTGACGGACAGGTTCCCGGCGCGGACGGCCCCCGAGACGCGTAGGGCGCGGCCGACGTCACGGGTCCAGATGGAGCCGGACAGGCCGTACTCGGTGGCGTTGGCGAGCCGGACCGCGTCCGCCTCGTCCTCGAAGGGGAGGACGACCGCGACCGGACCGAAGACCTCCTCGACGGCCACGCGCGCGTGGGGCTCGACATCGGTGAGGACCGTGGGCGGGAACCAGAAGCCCGGCCCCTCGGGGGCCTTGCCGTGGATGCCGGGCGCGTCGGCGGCGACGTACGAACGTACGCGTTCCAGCTGCACCTTGGAGATCAGCGGGCCCATCTGGGTGCGCTCGTCGGACGGGTCGCCGACGACGACGGACGCGACGGCCGGGGCGAGGAGTTCGAGGAAGCGGTCGTACACGGAGCGCTGGACGAGGATGCGGGTGCGGGCGCAGCAGTCCTGGCCGGAGTTGTCGAGGAAGGACATCGGGGTGGCCGCCGCGGCGGCCTCGATGTCGGCGTCGGCGAAGACGATGTTCGGGCTCTTGCCGCCGAGTTCGAGAGTGACGCGCTTGAGAAGGGCCGAACCCCTTGCCAACACCTGTTTGCCCACGGCGGTTGACCCCGTGAAGACGATCTTCGCGACGCCGGGGTGCTCGACCAGCGCGTTGCCCGCGACGGGACCCGAGCCCGGGAGCACCTGGAAGAGATGTTCGGGAAGACCGGCCTCCAGGCCCAGTTCGGCCAGCCTCAGAGCCGTCAGAGGCGTCGTCTCGGCGGGCTTGAGGATGACCGCGTTCCCGGCCGCGAGGGCCGGTGCGGTGCCCCAGGCGGCGATCGGCAGGGGGAAGTTCCAGGGGGCGATGATCCCGACGACGCCGAGCGGTTCGAGGATGGTGATGTCCAGGCCGCCGGAGACCGGGATCTGGCGGCCGGTCAGCCGCTCCACTCCCCCGGCCGCGTAGTCGAGCAGATCACGGACGTTGCCCACCTCCCAGCGGGCGTTGCCGATGACGTGACCGGCCTCGCGGACCTCCAACCGGGCCAGTTCTTCGAGGTGTTCGTCGACGACGACGGCGAAGCGGCGCAGCAGCCGGGCCCGCTCGCCCGGAGCGAGGGCGGCCCATCGGGCCTGTGCCTTTCCCGCCCGTACGACGGCGGCGTCGACGTCCTCCGCAGTGGCGCCTGGGACGGTGGCGATGACCTCCTCGGTCGCCGGGTTGAGTACCTGGAGCTCATGCTCGTGCGACAAGGAGGGCCTCACAGACGTTCGAAGGAGCGGCGCAGCTCCCAGTCGGTCACCGCGGCGTCGAAGGCGTTCAGCTCGACGCGCGCCATGTTCAGGTAGTGCGCGACCACCTCGTCGCCGAAGGCGGCCCGGGCGATGGGGCTGTTCTCCCAGAGCTCGGCGGCCTCGCGAAGGGTGGTGGGGACGTGGTCGTACTCGGCGGCGTACGCGTTGCCCGCGCACGCGTCCGGCAGCTCCAGCTTCTGCTCGACGCCGTACAGGCCGGCCGCGACGAGTCCGGCGACGGCCAGGTGCGGGTTGACGTCACCGCCGGGGAGCCGGTTCTCGAAGCGCATCGAACGGCCGTGGCCGACCACACGGAGGGAGCAGGTGCGGTTGTCGTAACCCCAGGCGACGGCGGTCGGGGCGAAGGAGCCCGGCTGGAACCGCTTGTAGGAGTTGATGTTCGGGGCGTAGAGGAGCGAGAAGTCGCGGAGCGCGGCGAGCTGCCCGGCGAGGAAGTACCGCATGGTCTCCGACATGCCGCCCGGGTCGTCGGAGGAGCCGGCCATCACGTTCGTGCCGTCCTTGTCCGCGAGCGAGAGGTGGATGTGGCAGGAGTTGCCCTCGCGCTCGTTGTACTTCGCCATGAAGGTGAGCGAGACGCCCTCCTGAGAGGCGATCTCCTTGGCGCCGGTCTTGTAGACGGCGTGCTGGTCACAGGTCACGAGGGCCTCGTCGTACTTGAAGGCGATCTCGTGCTGGCCGGGGTTGCATTCGCCCTTGGCCGATTCGACGATGAGGCCCGCCGCCTGCATGTCGTTGCGGATACGGCGCAGCAGCGGCTCGATCCGGCCCGTCCCCAGCACCGAGTAGTCGATGTTGTACTGGTTCGCCGGGGTGAGGTCGCGGTAGTGCGCGTCCCAGGCCTGCTCGTAGGTGTCCTTGAAGACGATGAACTCGAGCTCCGTGCCGACCTGGGCGGTGAGGCCGAGTTCGGTGAGGCGGTCGAGCTGGCGGCGCAGGATCTGGCGGGGCGCTGCCACCACCGGGGAGCCGTCGTTCCAGGCGAGGTCGGCGATGAGCAGCGCCGTGCCCTCGTTCCAGGGCACCCGGCGGAGCGTGCTCAGGTCGGGGTGCATGGCGAAGTCGCCGTATCCCCGCTCCCAGGAGGACATCTCGTACCCGTCGACCGTGTTCATCTCGGTGTCGACGGCAAGGAGGTAGTTGCAGCCCTCCGTGCCGTGTTCGAGGACGTCGTCGAGGAAGAAGCGCGCGGCGAACCGCTTGCCCTGGAGCCGTCCCTGCATGTCGGGGAAGGCCAGGACGACCGTGTCGATCTCGCCGCCCGCGACCAGGCTGCGCAGGTCCTCGACGGTGAGCGGGGGTGTGCGGTCTGCCACCGGAAAAGCCTCCTTGGGTCAGCCGAGAGTCATAAGGTATTGCTGAGAACCATTGCTTGGGAAGGGGGCGCGACGAGATGACCTGGGCGGAAACCGACGGCGGGGCGGACGACCGGCTGACGCCGGTGCTGCGGCCGGTCCGGGCGGGCAACGGTTTCGAGGAGGCGCTGGAGCAGATCCTCCAGGTCGTCCGGCTCGGTCTGGTGCCGGGCGGTGAACGGCTGCCCGCCGAGCGGGAGTTGGCGGAGCGGCTCGGGATCAGCCGGGTGACGCTGCGCGAGGTGCTGAAGGTGCTCCAGGACCAGGGACTCGTCGAGTCGCGGCGCGGCCGGTACGGCGGCACGTTCGTGCTGCCGAGGGCCGACGCTCCCGGCGAGCACGAGCTGCGGCGCCGGGTCGCCGAGGTCGACATCGAGGACGTACTGCGCTTCCGCGAGGTCCTTGAGGTGGGCGCGGCCGGCCTGTGCGCGACGCACGGCCTCGACGACGAGCAGGCCGGCCGGCTGCGCGAGGCCCTCGCCCGCACCCAGGACGCTCCGCTGGCCGACTACCGCCGCCTGGACACCAGGCTCCACCTCACCCTCGCCGAACTGTGCGGCTCCCCTTCGCTCATCGCCCAGTACGCGGCCGTACGCGCCTCCGTGAACGACCTCCTCGACTGCATCCCGCTCCTCGTACGGAACCTGGAGCACTCCCAGCTGCAGCACGGCGCGCTGGTCGAGGCGGTCCTCGACGGGGACGCGGACGGGGCGCGGGAGATGATGCGGGAGCACTGCGGAGGGACGGCGGCACTGCTTCGGGGGTTCCTGACGTGAGGCCCGCGCAAAGGTATGCGGATATTCCATTGAGTGCGGAGGAGGCAGCGTGGGCGGCAGGCCGCTGATCGGTGTGAGTACGTATCTGGAGTCCAAGGCGCGCTGGGGCGTGTGGGAGCTGGAGGCGGCGTTGTTGCCGGTCGGCTATCCGCGGCTCGTGCAGCGGGCCGGCGGGCTTGCCGTGCTGCTGCCGCCGGACGATCCGGCGTGCGCCGCGGAGGTCGTCGCCCGCCTCGACGGGGTCGTCGTCGCCGGTGGGCCGGACGTCGATCCCACCCGCTACGGCGCCGAGCGCTCGCCGCGCACCGGGCCGCCCGCTCCGGAGCGCGATGCCTGGGAACTCGCCCTGATCGAGGCCGCGTTGGCCTCCGGCACGCCGCTCCTCGGCATCTGCCGGGGCATGCAGCTCCTCAACGTCGCCCTGGGCGGGACGCTCGTCCAGCACCTCGACGGTCACGTGAAGGACGTCGGCGTGTTCGGGCGCCACGACGTGACTCCCGTGCCGGGGAGTGTGTACGCCGGTCTCGCGCCGGAGCCGGTCGCCGTGCCGACGTATCACCACCAGGCGGTGGATCGGGTCGGGGCGGGGCTACTGGCCTCCGCCCACGCGGTGGACGGGACGGTGGAGGCCATCGAACTTCCCGGCCCCGGTTGGGTGTTGGGGGTTCAGTGGCATCCGGAGATGGGGGAGGATCTGCGGGTCATGCGGGGGCTGGTCCAAGCCGCTTCCTGAGCCATTCGAGTGCGGCGTCGCCCTGCGCGCGCTGGAAGGGGCGCAGGGTCGGCAGACCCGGGGGCGGTGGTTGCCGGGACTGCTGGATGAAGAAGCCCGCCAGGGCCGCCAAAGTGGCGGTGATGCCTTCGGGGTCGGCGCCGCTGCCCAGCGGGTGGGTGGCGAACACCGATTCCGGGTCCGGGCCGCCCTGGGCGCGGACGCACGGCAGCATCACCAGCAGGTCGAACCAGGGCGCTGCCCTCGTGGCGTGCGGCCAGTCGACGAAGACCACCCGACGGTCAGCCGTGAGAAGCAGGTTGTCCGCGCGCAGATCGCTGTGCGCGAGGGTCTCGCCCCCGGCGAAGTCGCCCCAGGGAGCGGCGAGTTCGGCCAGCTCGTGCAGACGAACCGCGGTCCACGGGTCGAGGCCGTCGCCGGTGTCGCCCGCGTCGATCATGTGCTGCCAGCCGCGGAAGGAATGCACCATGGCTTTCGTCACCGGTGGCGCGTCCACCGGTGACGGGGTGAGCGTGCGGCTCAGCTCGCCCACGGCGTCCAGGACCAGCCTCAACTCGGTTGCGCGCCACGGGACATGTGGCTGGCGGCCCTCGACGTCCTCTAAGACGAGGGCAACCCAGGTGCCGTCGTCGTAGGTGCCGAGGAGGCGGGGTGCGGGGGTGTCGGACGGCAGTGCGGCGGCGTTTCTCGCCTCCCTGCGGTGGAGTTCGGGGCTTTCGGGGTTCAGGTCGGCGCTGACCGCCTTCACGAACGCGCGTTGGTGGTCTGCCGTGGCGACGCGGGCTGCTACACCGGGTGAGAAACCGCCGGGCTGCGTGACCGCCTCGGTCACGGGGGCACCGAGCAGCCGCGCGACTGCGTCGCGAACTGGTTGGGGCAGGTCTCCCCAAGGGGTGCGGACGCCTGCGGCGGGCGGAGCGGTCGGGGTCATGTCCCGCATGGTGCGGGGGTGCGCTGGAGAGCGCCAGCGGTTTTTTGCCCCCTCCGCCCCTACCCTCCCCCAGCCTCGGCTTCGCTCGACCGGGGACCCCCCATCGTCCCTGGGGGCTGCCGCCCCCAGACCCCCGGCATCGGCCTGAACGGCCTCGTCCTCAAACGCCGGACGGGCTGACACGGGGGCGAGCTGCGTCCATCAGCGGCTCCGCCGCGGGCACCCCCTCAAACCCCCCGCGTCAACGACAACAGATCCCGCGCCGGTCCCGTAGGCCGATGCCCCGTGGGCCACACCGCCCGCAGGGACCGCCGCAGTTGGACGTCGGACAGCGGAATACTGACCAGCCGGTGGGCGGAGAGTTCCTCGCCGAGGGCCAGTTCGCTCAGGACGGCGGGCCCCGCGCCACTGACGACCGAGGCCTTGACCGCCGTGGTGGAGGACAGCTCGATGAGCGGACGGGCAAGGCCGCCGAGGGCCGCGTCCAGGACCTGCCGGGTGCCCGACCCCTCCTCACGGAGGATGAGTGGCGTCGCCGCCAACTCCGCCGCGGCCAGAGGCGATCGACGACGCGCCCACGGATGGTCCGGCGCCGTCACCACGATCAGCCGGTCATGGGCGATGACCACCGAGTCGAGGCCGGCCGGCACGGACAGCCCCTCGACGAAACCGAGGTCGGCCTCGTCGGCGAGGAGACGCTCGGCGACGACCGCAGAGTTGCCGGCGAGGAGGGACACCGCCGTGTCAGGGCGCTGCGCGCGAAGCGCGATCAGCCAGCCCGGCAGCAAATACTCGGCGATCGTCATGCTCGCCGCGACACGCAACCGCGAGTCCCGCCGGTCCCGCAACGCGTGCGCCCCCACGTCGAACGCCTCGGCCGCCTCCACCACCCGCCGCGCCCAGTCCGTGACGAGCGCCCCGGCGTCGGTGAGGCGCGACCCGCTCGGTGAGCGGTCGACGAGGGCGACGCCCAGCTGGCGTTCCATCGAGCGGATCCGACCGCTGGCGGCTGGCTGGCTGATCCCCAGTTCCCGCGCGGCCCGGCCCAGACTTCCCAGCCGGGCCACCGCGAGCAACAGCTCCATCGCCCCCAGATCCGGCACCCGGTGCGCGATCCCCGTCCGCTCCTCAGCCTTACCACTCATAATCCCAGCTTATGTCCTCATAGGGCCGTACTCCCTGGTGGGCAGCGCATCGCGGCGGGACCTTGGAAGCATGGTCACCACAGTCCAGCCCGCCACGGCGTTCCCCAAGGCCGGTACCCGGCACGGCACCACCCTCCGGTACCTCGGCCCGAACTGGTACGCCTCGGTGATGGGCACCGCGATCGTGGCCACGGCGGGCGCCGGACTCCCCGGGGCCGTGCCGGGCCTGCGGACCGTCTGCGCCACGGTGTGGGCGCTGTCGCTGGCGATGCTCGTGGTCCTGCTCGCCGCCCGGGCCCTGCACTGGACGCACCATCGCGAGCAGGCGCGCGCCGGCTTCCTCGATCCGGCGACGGCCCCGTTCTACGGCTGTCTGGCCATGGCCCTGCTGGCCGTGGGCGGCGGCACCCTGGTCGTGGGCCAGGACTGGATCGGCCTGGAGGCGGCGGTCGCGCTGGACGCGGTCCTGTTCGGCGCCGGTACGGTCATCGGCCTGACCTGCGCCGTGGCCATCCCTTACCTCATGGTGGTCCGGCACCGGATCGAACCCGGGCAGGCGAGCCCTGTATGGCTGCTCCCCGTCGTCGCCCCGATGGTGTCCGCGGCCCTCGGCCCGCTCCTGGTCCCGCATCTCCCGGCCGGCCAGGCGCGGGAGGCCCTCCTCCTCGGCTGCCTCGCGATGTTCGGGCTGAGCCTGCTGGCCACCTCGCTGATGCTGCCGCTGATCTTCGCCCGGCTGATCACCGGTGGCCCGCTGCCGCTCGCCCTGACTCCGGCCCTGTTCCTGGTGCTCGGTCCCCTGGGCCAGTCCACGACCGCGGTCGGCAAGTTCGCGGACGTCGCGCCCGGCGTGGTGCCCGCCCCGTACGCCCAGGGTTTCAGCGATCTCGCCGTCCTCTACGGCGTCCCCGTGATGGGTTTCGCGCTGCTCTGGCTCGCCCTTTCCGCCGCGCTGGTACTGCGCGCCCGCCGCCGCGGCATGGGTTTCACGATGACGTGGTGGGCGTTCACCTTCCCGGTGGGGACCTGTGTCACCGGCGCGGAGGGCCTGGCGCGGCACACCGGTCTCGTCGCCTTCGACGTCCTCGCGGTCGCCCTGTACATCCTGCTCGTGGCCGCCTGGTCGGTGGCAGCCGTCCGCACGGCCCGCGGCCTTGTCAGCGGCGAGCTGCTCGCAGCGCCTCGCCCAGCAGCCGCGGAGCCTGCGCCAACGAGGGGCCGTACCAGGTGAGCAGGCGACCGTCGACGAGCGCGCAGGGCACCCCCTCGAACACCTCGGGTCCGTCGTCGGCGGTGAAGCGGTACGGCTCGTCCGGCAGGACCACGAGTTCGGGGGCCGCCGCCTTGAGCTCGGGCAGCGGGATGCGCGGATAACGTTCCTCGTGGTGCGCGTACAGGTTGTCCACGCCCAGGCGCGCCAGCACATCTCCCGCGAAGGTGTCACGGCCGAGGACCATCCAGGGCCGCCGCCAGACGGGCACGAGCGCGGTCGTACGACGGTCCGGAACCGGCGGGTCCTGCCAGGCGCTCTCCGCCTCGTCGAGCCATCGCGGCCGGGCCTTCGCGCCGCACGCGCCCAGCACCCGCCCCAACTCGCGAATGGCCTCCGGCACGTCCCGCACCTCGGTGACCAGGACCTCGATGCCCGCCGTGCGCAAGGCCGTCAGGTCGGGCTCGCGGTTCTCCTCCTCGTTGGCGACGACCAGGTCGGGGGCGAGCTCGACGATCCTGTCGACCTTGGGGTTCTTGGTGCCGCCGATCCGTGCGACGTCGAGGTCCGCCGGGTGGCTGCACCAGTCGGTCGCGCCGACCAGGGCGCCGGGCAGGGAGACGGCCACGGCCTCCGTCAGCGACGGTACGAGAGACACGACACGCATCACGGGCGCCTCCCCCACGTCGTGATCAGCGGATAGGAGTTGACCGCGAACGCCGGGTCGTCCAGGAGGCGCAGACAGCGGTCCAGCTGCTCCTCGGTCAGGCCCTCCTCGACCAACCGGCCCTCCAGTTGGCGCATATTGACCTGGTGCAGCCGGGAGCCGGGCGAGCCGCCGCGCCAGGACTCGGCGTACGTGGACGACGCCACGCCGACGAGCCCCACCCCGCGCAGTGCCGCGTACGCGTGCAGCCCCCAGTGGATGTCGGCGCCCGCCCGCGTGACGACGCCCATGACCGCGTCGTGCATCTTCTCGAACAGTTCGGCCGCCCCTGGCCAGGGTGACGCGAGCACGGGGACATACCCGCAGTCGAACTCGTCGAGGACCAGTGACCCTCCGGGCCGCAGCGCCCGCACCAGCCGGTCGAGGGCCGCCAGACGCTCGGGCACGTGCAGCAGGACGAGCCGGGCGTGGATGAGGTCGAACTCGTCCTCCGGCAGCTCGTCCGTGCTGATGTCGTGCCGCAGGACGTGCAGGTTGCCGCGCTCGGGGAGGCCGTCCATCCAGCGCGGTTCGATGTCGGTGACGAGGACGGAGCCGGTCGGGCCGACCCGGTCGGCGAGCCAGCCGGCGACGGAGCCACCACCTCCGCCCAGCTCCAGGCAGCGCATTCCCGCGCCGACGCCCAGCTCGGTGAGGCGCGCGAAGGTCACCGGGTCGTAGCAGGTCTCCAGGGCGTCGAAGCGCCCGCCGGCGTGCTCAGAGGTGTTGTCGAAGGCGTAACCGGAGGTACCGGACATGCAGTCAGTATCGCAGCGGCACCCGGAACCGGGACCGTTCACGGACAGATCAGCCCCGGCGTCAGCGGCGCCCGGAACCGGGACCGTTCACGGACAGATCAGCCCCGGCGTCAGCGCCTGCCGAAGTTGTGGCGGTCCTCCACCGCGTCGATGTGGTCGGCGACCTCGACCACGATCACACGGGTGTCCGGCACGGTCGCCCGCCACCGGTGCCGCACGCCGCCGGTCAGATACATGGTGTCGCCGCGCCCGAGGCGATGGGCACGGCCCTCCGCCTCGACCTCGACGGCGCCGTCGACGACGTACATCAACTTGTCGTTGCGGAGCTGGAGTTCACGCCCCTCGTCGTGGTCGCCGGTGAATTCGGTGGCGTGCAGCTGGTGGTGACCGCGCACCAGGGGGCGCACCCGTGCGTCGGGGGCGTACTCGGCGGCTTCCGCGCGCACGACATCGACGCTGCACGCCGGGTCGGCCGCGGCGAGCAGTTCCACGGCGGTGGTGCCGAGCGCGTCGGCGACTCTCTCCAGGGAGCTCTTGCTGGGCCGGGCACGCTCGTTCTCGACCTGGCTGAGAAAGGGCACCGACAGGCCGCTGCGCTCGGCCACGACGGCGAGGGTGAGGTCCAGGGCACGGCGGCGGCGCCGTACTGCCGCGCCCACCCGAAGGGGTTGTTCTTTGTGGTCGCCCATCGCTTCGGCTCCCTCCCTTGCGTCGTCGGTCCCTACTACAGCAAGCGCTTCGGTCCACTACTTCTGAAGAGTTGTTTGCACCCTACGCATGTTCGGCAAACCGTTTCACGCACCCGTCACATCGTTGACACGCAGAAGGAGGGTGAGGGTTACAGTTCGCGCCAATAGAGGAGCTGGCCCGCTTCGCCGGGCGCCGCGCCCTCGCTCGGGACGAAAAGGCTGACCAGCAGGGCCGGATGCCCCTGCGGGTCGGTGAGAAGGGTCGCCGTCGGGTTGGCGAAGGCCCGGCTGCCGCCATGGGTGCGCAGAGTCAGCCGTTCGGCCCGTCCGGTCGCCGGATCGTAGGCATACGTCCGCCAGCTCCCGAAGTCCTCGCGCCACCGCTGCCCCTCTATCAACACCAGCTCCGCTCCCCCGAGTTCGAGGGACGAGCGGTCACCGATGTTTCCGCTGTTCCCCCAGCCCTCCAGCGCCCGGTCAAGGCGCTGGTCGGGCTCGGCCCGCCAGGTCGTGAAGTCCGTAAGGGTGGCCCGGAGTTGGCGGTCGGTGTCGCATCCCGCCCGGTAGTGGCCGGTGAGTTCCACCGTGCCGTCCTGCACGGAGGTGATGTCCGGCGTGCCCTCGGCGCAGCGCGAGAGGGTGCGCGGCGCGTCGTAGGCGTGGTCGGCGTCCCCGGCCAGCAGGGCGGCGAGATCGGCGTAGCCGCGTACGGCGATGTGGTTGTCCGGATCCTTCTCGTACGCCAGTACGTACCCACCGGCGCCGTCGGCGGCGAGTGTGGGCTGACTGGTGCCCGCGCCGAAGTCGTGGCGGCGGGTCCAGGTCAGCAGATCCGTGGAGGTGGCGACGGCCGAGTGGAAGCGACCGTCGGCGAGGGGCGAGTGGTAGACGGCGAGATAGGTGCCGTCCGGTGCCTGGGTGATCTCCGCGGAGTCCATGGTGTGGCCGGAGTCGTCGCGCAGGTCGTACGCATACCCGTCGGCGTCACGCACGTCGCCGGCCAGGGACTCCAGCCGCGCCGTGACGGCGGACGGGGGCTCCGCGTGCGCGCTCGGCGGCACAGCCGTCAGCAGCACCACGAGGAGGCCGACGAGGCGGCCGGGGCGGAGCAGGGATCGCACGGGGGTCTCACAGGAACGCAGGGAGGAGGGGAGCCGAGCGTACGGACGAGTCGCGGGCTCCGGGAACTCCGCGAGGGGTGGCCTTCGCCACACGGGACACGCGACCCGCGCGACGAAGATCCACCCCTCGCCGAACCACCTGGGAACTCCTTGCGGACTACTGCGGAGTCATCCGCTCCACCATGTCCGGGTGCTCCTTCAGCCACGCGGTCACGGCGTCCTCCTCATGTCCCTGGCCCTGATCCTTGATCTCGGCCTCCAGGCTGCCGAGTTCACTCTCGCTCATCCTGAAGTTCTTGATCCACTCGGTGAGCTGCGGATACTGCTCCGGGAAGTTCTTGCTGGAGATCGTCCGGATCGTGTTGCCCTCGCCGAACAACTTCTTGTCGTCCGCGAGCTTGGTGAGCTCGTACTCGCTGTACGCCCAGTGCGGCGACCACAGGACGACCGCGACGGGTTCCTTCTTGGCGTACGCGCGCTTCAGCTCGGCCAGCATCGCGGGCGTGGAGCCGTCGACGACCTTGTACTCCTTGTCCAGGCCGTAGCCGGGCAGCACCTTCGTCTTGAGCAGGTTCATCTCGCCGGTGCCCGGCTCGATCCCGATGATCTTTCCGCCGAAGGTGCTGCCCTTGCCCTTGAGATCCGCGAGGGACTTGACGTCCTTCACGTACGAGGGGACGGCGATCTCCAGGGAGGTCGGTTCGTACCAGGTGCCGAGGTCTCTCAGGTCGTTCTTGTGCTGATCCCAGTAGTTGGACTGGGCGTACGGCAGCCAGGCGTCGAAGTTGAGGTCGAGGTCACCGGAGGCCAGTCCCGTGTAGACGGGGCCGACGTCCATCTGCTTCAGGTTCATCGTGTAGCCGCGCCGCGCCAGGACGTTCTTCCACAGATAGGTGACGGCGACGTCCTCGTCCCAGGGGAACCAGGCGACGTCCAGCGCACGCTTCGTCTCGGCACTGGCCGTGGTGGTCTTGACCGGGGCCAGCTTGTCGACGAGCCCGGGGTTCTTCTTCAGCCAGGCGCGCACGGCGTCCTGCTGCTTGCCCTGGCCGGCCTTGTTGATCTCCGACTCGAGGCTGGTGAGCTGCTGCTCGGTCATCTTGAAGTTCTTGAGCCAGTCGCCGACGACCGGGTTCTCCTGGGCGAAGCCCTTGCGGGAGAGCGTGTGCACACCGTCGCCCGAGCCCCAGGCGCCCTTCGGGTCCTTGAGCTTCTTCAGGTCGTAGTCGCTGTACGCCCAGTGCGGCGACCACAGGGTGACGACGACGGGTTCCTTCTTGGCGTACGCGCGCTTCAGCTCGGCCAGCATCGCGGGCGTGGAGCTGTCGACGACCTTGTACTCCTTGTCGAGCCCGTACTCCTTGAGGACCTTGGTCTTGAGGAGGCTCATCATTCCGGCGCTGGACTCGATGCCGGTGATCTTGCCGCCGAACTCGTCGGCCTTGCCCTTGAGGTCCGCCAGGGAGTTGATGTCCTTCATGTACGAGGGGACGCTCAGCTCCAGCGACGTCGGTCCGTACCAGGAGCCCAGGTCGTCGAGGTCCTTGCCGTACTTCTTCCAGTACTGCTCGTGGGTGGTCGGCAGCCAGGAGTCCGTCTCGAAGTCGATGTCGCCCTGGGCGAGGGAGGTGTAGAGGGGGCCTGCGTCGAGCTGCTTCGTCTCTACCTCGTAGCCGCGCTCCTCCAGGATCTCCTGCCACAGGAAGGTGGAGGCGACGCCCTCGTCCCACGGGATGTAGCCGATGCTGATCTTCTTGCCCTGGCCTACGTCCTTGCCGTCGGCGGCGGTGGACGTGGAATCCGTACCGCCGAAGATCCCCATGCCGCCCGCGACCAGCGCGAGCACGACGACGCCGACGACGGCCACGACCGGCCGGGGCCGGTAGGTCCAGAGCTTCAGGCCCTGCGCGGCCCGCAGCCTGGCGGCGCTGCGGCGGCCGAGCGGCGAGACCTGGGTGCCCAGCGCGCTGGTCATCCGGTCGAGGTAGATCGCCAGGATGACGATGGCGACGCCCGCCTCGGAGCCGAGGCCGACGTTCAGCTGGCCGATGGCCTGGTTCACGTCGCCGCCGAGGCCGCCGGTGCCGACCATGCCGGCGATGGCGGCCATGGACAGGCCCAGCATGATGACCTGGTTGACGCCCGCCATGACGCTCGGCAGGGCCAGCGGCAGCTGGATGCGCAGCAGGGTGTCGCGCGGGGTGGTGCCGAACGCGTCGGCGGCCTCGACCAGGTCCTTGTCGACCTGGCGGATGCCCAGCTCGGTCATGCGGACGCCGGGGGCCAACGCGAAGATCAGGGTGGCGACCATGCCCGCGGGGGCGCCGGTGCCGAAGAACAGGATGGCCGGGATGAGGTAGATCATCGCGGGCAGCGTCTGCATGAAGTCGAGCACGGGCCGGACGACGCTGCTGACCCGGTCCGAGCGCGCCGCCCAGATGCCCACGGGCACCGATATGACGAGGGCGATGACGGTCGCCACGAGGACGAGCGAGAGGGTCACCATCGCGTCGTCCCACAGTTCGAGGGAGTCGATGAAGGCGAATCCCACGAAGGTGAGGACACCGGCGGAGGTGCCGCGCAGCCAGAACGCGATCACGGCGAGGATGGCCGCGAGGAGGAGCGGTTCGGGGGCCTGGAGGACGGCGTTGACGCCGTCGTAGGCACCGTCGAACACGGTCTTGAGGAAGTCGAAGAACCACGCCATGTGGTTGAGCAGCCAGTCGACGGTGTCGTTGACCCAGTCACCGAACGGAATCCTAGGCACCGGCCTTCACCGCCTCGTCGCGCGGCGTGACACAGGGGACCGGGGGCCCCTGCTCATCGCCCAGGTAGCCGACGAGCCGCTGTCTCGCGACGACACCGACCAGCTTCTGTTTCTTGTCGAGTACCGCGACGGCGTGCGGCACACGGGCGCTGATCGCGCAGAGTTCGTTGAACGGCGTGTCGGACGTGGCGGTCTCGCAGGCACAGTTCGCCTCGTCGCCGTTCAGGTCGGTGTCCATGACGGACTCCGCGGTCAGCACGCGGGAACGGTCGACGTCCTGGGTGAAGGAGGCGACGTAGTCGTCCGCGGGGCGCACCAGGATGTCCTCGGCGGTGCCTATCTGGACGATACGGCCGTCCCGCATGACGGCGATCCGGTCGCCGAGCCGCATGGCCTCGTTGAGGTCGTGCGTGATGAAGACGATGGTCTTCTTGAGCTTCTTCTGGAGTTCGATCAGCTGGTCCTGCATGTCGCGGCGGATCAGCGGGTCGAGGGCGCTGAACGACTCGTCCATCAGCAGCAGGTCGGCGTCGGTGGCGAGCGCGCGTGCCAGGCCCACGCGCTGCTGCATACCGCCGGACAGTTCGTCGGGCCAGGACTTCTCCCAGCCCGCGAGGCCGGCCAGTTCCAGGGCCCTGGTGGCGCGCTCGTTGCGCTCGGCGCGCGGCACGCCCTGCACTTCCAGGCCGTACGCCGCGTTCTCACGGACGCTGCGGTGCGGAAAGAGCGCGAAGTGCTGGAAGACCATGCTGATCTTCCTCGCCCTGACCTCGCGCAGTTCGCGGGCGCTGAGCTGCGTCAGGTCCTGACCGTCGAAACGCACATGGCCGCCGGTCGGCTCCAGCAGTCCGTTGAGCATGCGCAGCAACGTCGACTTTCCGGAACCGGACAGGCCCATGACGACGAAGGTCTGGCCGGGCTCCACCGTGAAGGAGACATCGATCACCGCGGCGGTGGTGCCGTCGGCCCGGAGTTCCTCACGGTCCGCTCCCTGATGGAGCCGCTCCATCGCCTCTTCGGGTCGTCTGCCGAACACCTTGTACAGGTGCTCGGCTTCTAGCCTGGATGACACGTGTGCCTCTCGTCGGGACAGTTTGAGCGCTTCGACGGTGGAGCGCTTGAACGGTTGATCCGCTGAACGTCGGTCGAACGACGGTTGAAGACGCAACCGGCTTTGTTCAGAGGCGGCGCCTTCCCCCGCTTATGCGGAGCAAACACAAGAGTGGTTCAGGTCACTGTCTGAGGCAGTCGCTGTCAGTGCCGTACGGCATGATGCGAGACGTGACCAGACGCCTGATGCTCCTCGACACCGCCTCCCTGTACTTCCGGGCCTATTTCGGGGTTCCCGATTCGGTGAAGGCCCCGGACGGCACGCCGGTGAACGCCGTGCGCGGGCTGCTGGAGTTCATCGACCGCCTGGTCAAGGACCACCGCCCCGACGATCTGGTGGCCTGCATGGACGCGGACTGGCGCCCGCAGTGGCGGGTCGACCTCATCCCGTCCTACAAGGCGCACCGCGTCGCCGTGGAGACCGAGACAGGACCGGACGAGGAGGAGGTGCCCGACACCCTGTCCCCGCAGGTGCCCGTCATCGAGGACGTCCTCGACGCGCTGGGCATCGCGCGCGTGGGAGTGGCGGGCTATGAGGCGGACGACGTGATCGGCACGTTCACCGGACGCGCCACCGGCCCGGTCGACATCGTCACCGGCGACCGCGACCTGTACCAACTGGTCGACGACAAGCGGGAGATCCGCGTCCTCTATCCCCTCAAGGGCGTCGGCCTGCTTCAACTCACCGACGAGGCATGGCTGCGCGAGAAGTACGGCGTCGACGGCCCGGGGTACGCGGATCTGGCGCTGCTGCGCGGCGACCCCAGCGACGGACTGCCCGGTGTCCCCGGCATCGGGGAGAAGACGGCGGCCAAGCTGCTCGCCGAGTTCGGTGACCTGGCAGGAATCATGGCGGCGGTGGACGACCCGAAGGCCAGGCTGACTCCCTCGCAGCGCAAGCGCCTCGACGAGTCACGACCGTACGTCGCCGTGGCGCCCACGGTTGTCAAGGTCGCCGGTGACGTCCCCCTGCCGGACGTCGACACCGCGCTGCCGCACGCGCCGCGCAACCCGGCCGCGCTGGACGAACTGGCCGTACGGTGGGGTTTGGGCGGTTCGTTGCAAAGGTTGCTCTCGACTCTTCAGGTTTGAGGTGTTAACTGGAGAGAGGTGCTAGCTTAGGTAAGCCTTAGCTCGCTGAATGGGAGGCCGTCATGGCAGAGCGTCCGGAACGCAGGACTCCGAAGCCGCACACCGCGCGGGTCGTGCGGACCGAGCGACTGACCCCGCACATGCAGCGGGTCGTCCTCGGCGGCGAGGGCCTCGCCGAGTTCACCGCGGGCTCCAGCACCGACCATTATGTGAAGCTGCTGTTCGGCGTGGAGGGCGTCACCTACCCCGAGCCCTTCGACATGAAGGTCATCCGCGAGGAGTTCCCGCGCGACCAGTGGCCCGTGACCCGCACGTACACGGTGCGCCACTGGAACCCCGAACACCGCGAACTGACCCTCGACTTCGTGGTGCACGGCGACGAGGGCCTCGCCGGGCCCTGGGCTGCGAACGTCCAACCGGGCGAGCTCGTACGGTTCAACGGCCCCGGCGGCGCGTACGCCCCCGACGCGAGCGCGGACTGGCATCTGCTCGCCGGTGACGAGAGCGCGCTGCCCGCGATCGCGGCCGCTCTGGAGGCGCTGCCCGCGGGCTCCGTGGCCCACGCCTTCGTGGAGATCTCGGACCCCGACGAGGAGCAGAAGATCGACTCCGATGTGGACGTCGTCTGGCTGCACCGGGGAGAGCGGCCCGTCGGCGAGGCGCTCGTCGAGGCCGTACGCGCCCTGGAGTTCCCCGAGGGCCGGGTGCACGCGTTCGTGCACGGCGAGGCGGGCTTCGTGAAGGAGCTGCGCCGACTGCTGCGGGTCGAGCACGAGTTCCCGCGCGAGGACCTGTCGATCTCCGGCTACTGGCGGCTCGGGCACAACGAGGACGGCTGGCAGGCGTCGAAGCGGGAGTGGAACGCGCAGGTGGAGGCGGAGCAGGAGACGTCCGCCTGACCGCAGGCAGACATGCACGGCGGAAGGCGGCCACGCGTCACGCGAGGCCGCCCCCTGACGTTCCGGTCGCGTCACACCGACCGTTGGTATGACCTGAACGTCCGGATCGACAGCCACACCGCGACGATCGCCAGTGCGAGCAGCGCACCTCCCCGGCTGATCACGTCACTCCAGTTGGGGTTCGCGGACAGTGCCGAACGCCCCGCGACCATGGCCCAGTTGAGCGGATTGAAGTCGGCGATGTGCCGCATCCAGCCCGGCATCTGGGACGGCGCCATGAACGCCGAGGACAGGAACGTCAGCGGTAGCAGCAGGAATGTGTTGATGCCGATGATCGACTCACGCTCCCGGACCAGCATGCCCAGCGCGTTGGACAAGGCCCCGAAGACCGTGCCGAGCAGTACGGAGGCGACGACCAGGATCGCGACGCCGCCGATCCCGCCCGGGTAGTCCGCGCCGCCCAGCAGCCCGAGCAGCACGATGATGACCGACTGCAGGGCGGTCACCAGACCGTTGTTGACGACATTGCCGTTCATCAGGGCCGCCCGGCTGACGGGCGTGGTCAGGAAGCGGTTGAGCGTGCCCCGTTGGATCTCGTCGAGCGTGGTCATGCCCGCCCACATGTTGGAGCTGAGCGCGCTCATCACGACCACCCCGGGGACGAGGTAGTCCAGATACGAGGTGGTGCCGAAGCCGCCCAGCTCGACGACCTTCTTGAAGAGGTTGCCGAACAGGAACAGCCAGACCACCGGCTGGATCAGCGTGATCAGCAGGAACGCCGGCTGCCGCACGAACACCATGAGCTGCCGCTGGGTCATGTACCAGGTCTGGGAGACGGCTGTGCTCATCGCGCACCTCCGGTGAGGACGAGGCCCTCGGTACCAGGCGCTTCCGCCTCGGAGTAACGGCGGCCCGCGTAGCGGAGGTAAACGTCGTCGAGGGAGGGCCGCGCGACGGTCGCGGTGGCGACACCGACCCCGGCGCGGTCAAGTGCCGCAAGGAGTGCGGGCATCGCGGCCGCGCCGTCGTCGGCGCGGACACTGATGCGGCGACCGTCCACCAGCGCTTCGTGCACACCGGGCAGGCCGGTCAGCGCACCGCTCAACAGCGTACGACCGGCTTCGCCGACCGCTTCTCGCAACTCCAAGTGGACGGCGTCGCCGCGGAGTTCGCCCTTGAGGGCGTCGGGTGTGCCCTCGACGACCACCCGGCCGCGGTCGACGATCGCGATGCGCTCGGCGAGCCGGTCGGCCTCTTCGAGGTAGTGCGTGGTGAGCAGGATGGTCAGGCCCTCATCCCCGGCGAGGCGGGCGATCTCGTCCCACATCGCGGTGCGCGCCTCGGGGTCGAGGCCGGTGGTGGGTTCGTCGAGGAAGAGCACCTCGGGACGGTGGACCAGGCCGAGGGCGACGTCGAGGCGCCGCTGCATGCCACCCGAGTAGCCCTTGACCGGACGCTTCGCCGCGTCCGCGAGCTTGAAGCGGTCGAGCAGCTCGTCCACCCGGCGGTCGAGGCCGGCGCCTTTCAACCCGTAGAGCCTGCCCTGGAGTTGAAGGTTCTCCCGGCCCGTCGCCACTGGGTCGGCGCCCGAGCTCTGGGCAACCACACCGATCGCGCGGCGCACCCGGTCCGGGTGGCGCAGCACATCGTGGCCGGCGACGGTGGCAGTGCCCGAGTCGGGGCGGGCCAGGGTGGTAAGGATCTTGACGGTGGTGGACTTGCCGGCGCCGTTCGGGCCGAGCAGTCCGAAGACGGTGCCTGCCTCGACGGTGACGTCCATGCCGCGCAACGCGGTGACATCACCGGGATAGGTCTTGATCAGCTGACGCGCCTCCACTGCGGGCGCACGGGTATTCATGACGACTGCTCTCCTTGTGAGCGGCTGACAACACATCCGCAGGCAGCGGATGTGGACCGATCCGCGTGAAGAGCGCCGGGCTATCCTGGGTGTGCCGCACCTCGATCGCCTGGCCTGCCTCACCGCGGGTCCGGTCCGGGGTTCGAGACCCTGGCGGGGCTGCTCCAACAGCCCTGCCGGGGTCCGTTCATGTATGGGTCACTCGTCGACGGGTCGGCCCTCCAAGCTCTGGACTTCTTGCCGCTCCTGGATTTCCTGGAACTCCGACGGCATCTCGCCGGTCTCGTGGAAGCTCCGCCACGCCTGCACACCGGACAGGGCGCCCGACTTGAGCTCGCCCAGGAAACCACGGACCCACTCCGCCTGTGCCTGCACCATGTGTAGTTGGTACTCGGTCTCCACAAGGAAGATCCGGGGCAGCGTCTCGTACAGCTTCTCCAGCGCCCCCCGGCCACTCGCGGCCTGCACGTCAAGGGAGTTGAGCCGCTCTTCGAGGAGCCGGGTCACCTCGTCGGGGTGCAGCGCACCCATCAGAGAGAGCGCGGACTCGAAGATCGGATACTCCCGCGCCGGGACGGCCATCAGGTCGGAGAGCCACTCGGTCATCTCCTCACGCCCGGCCGCGGTGATGCCGTAGACCGTGCGCTCCGGACGATTGCCCTGCCGCTCCACGTCCGTGACCTCGACGAAGCCGTGCTTCTCCAGGTTCTGCACGACGGTGTAGAGCGAGCCGTAATTGATCTTCGTGCTGGTGTCCTTGCCCTGGCGGCGCAGCGTCTGGGCGATCTCGTAGGGATGCATCGGCTTCTGCAAGAGGGTCGTCATCACGGCAAGCGCCAGCGGGTTGCTCAGCTTGCGCCGCTTCATCGCCATGACACCGTCACCTCGTCTCCGAATATCCGTAGCCGAACATATCGCGACTGAGCGAAACCGTCAACACACGCGATGTATCGCGCTTCCAGGCCACCCGCGAGGACGTGAGGACTTAGGCCCGCCGCGGACATGGCCGCGTCACGCGAGCGAAACAGGCCCTCCCTAATTTCTGTCACCCGACAGGAATACCGCCGGACTACCGCCCGCCCACCCTTCCGCGCCGAAGGCAGGTGCCACCGTGACCACCACCGCCCCTTCCGACGTACGCCCGGACCCACCCGAGTCCCCCGGCGACCAATCCCTCGCCGAGTTCGGCTACCGCCAGGAACTGCACCGCAGTCTCGGCCGGTACGCCTCGTTCGCCGCCGGGTTCTCCTTCATCTCCGTACTGACGACCGTCTTCCAGTTCTTCGCCTTCGGGTACGCGTTCGGCGGCCCCGTCTTCTTCTGGACCTGGCCGGCCGTCCTGGTGGGCCAGTTGTTGGTGGCCGCGTGCTTCGCCGAACTGGCCGCCCGCTATCCGATCTCGGGCGCGATCTACCAGTGGTCCTCGCGGCTCTCGAACCTCTCCTTCGGCTGGTTCGCCGGCTGGATCATGGTGATCGGACAGATCGTGGTGGTCGCGGCGGCGGCGCTCGCACTGCAGATGGTGTTGCCCGCGATCTGGTCCGGTTTCCAGCTGGTGGGCAGCGATCCGACGCCCACCGGTGCCGACGGCGCGGCCAACGCGGCGGTCTTCGGGGTGATCCTGCTCGTCCTGACCACGCTGGTGAACCTCCTCGACAACCGGGTGATGTCCCTGGTCAACCGGGTCGGCGTGACCGCCGAAATCATCGGCGCGGTCCTGATCATCGTGCTGCTGCTGACCCACTCCGAGCGCTCCCCCGGCATCACCTTCCACACCGCCGAGGGCAGCACCGGTCTGTTCGGGGCACTGATGGTGGGCTCCTTCATGGCGGCGTACGTGATGATCGGCTTCGACAGCGCGGGCGAGATGAGCGAGGAGACCCGCGATCCACGCCGTACGGCGCCCCGTACGATCCTCACCGCGCTCGGCGCGGCGGGTCTGCTCGGCGGACTGATCGTCCTCGGCGGACTGCTCGCGGCCCCGAGCCTCACGGACGGCCGCCTCGGGGTGGAGGGCCTGAGCTACGTGCTGACGAGCACCCTCGGCGACGGAGTCGGCCGCGCCCTGCTCGCCGACGTGGTGGTGGCCATCGCGGTGGCGACCCTGGCGATCCAGACGGCCGCCTCCCGCATGCTGTTCTCCATGGCCCGCGACGGCCGACTCCCCTTCTCCGCCCGCCTCGCCAAGGTCAACCCGCGCACCGGTATGCCGAACGCCCCGGCCCTGGTCGTCGGCGTCCTCGCCGCCGCCGTACTCCTCCTCAACTTCGCCTCCCCGGAAGCCTTTCTGGCCATCGGCACCACCTGCATCGTGATGCTGTACCTGGCGTACGCGATGGTCACCGGACCACTCCTTGTGCGACGACTGCGCGGGCAGTTCCCCGGCCCTGACGGCGTCGACGAGGAGGGCCGCCCCCTCTTCTCCCTCGGCCGCTGGGGTGTCCCGGTCAACGCGATCGCTCTCGTCTACGGCCTTTTCATGACCGTCAACCTCGCCTGGCCCCGCGCCGCGGTGTACGACCCGGCGGGCGGGCACTGGTACTTCCAGTGGTTCACCGTGCTGTTCCTGCTGGTCACCGTAGGGCTCGGCTTCCTGTGGAGGGCTGTAGAGGCCCAACGACGGCGCTCGACCTCAGAACTTGCCCCTGCGGAATCCCTCCCGGCACCGACTCAATAGCGTCCGCGGTGACGTCCTCGCCCTCGGCCAGACTCCCGGCCGTCCTAAACCGCGACACCCTCACCGGAGGCGGAACGCGACTAAACACGGCGGAGTGGGGCGGGCCCCGGCCGACCGGTCGGGGCTCTGCCCTGCCTAGAACCGGTTTGTGCAGGTCAGGCAGATGCGTGCCGCACCCCACTCGGCGAACGCCATCCGGTACCGGGCCACTGTGGCCTGTATGACCGCGCCCCCCACCAAACCGCCGACCGCGACCAGCAGGCCGAGCAGGATCTCGCCCGACGCCATGAACGCGATACCCGCCAGCACAGCCAGCAGCGCCATCCACACCTTGACGTCAGGCTCCGAGGGCGGCGCGTACTCGCGCCGCAGCGGCGACTCGGCCGGCAGGCTCTGCCAGTAGTGGGCGAGCTTCTCTATGTTCCCCGACTGGCACTTCATGCAGTGCATGCCAACCCCCCGAGATTCAGCGGCAGTTGAGCGAAGGTTCGGGGGCTGGGGAGGGGGTGGCAAGGGCTACCGCCGAGTGTGTGAGCGGGGCCACAGGCCGGGCGCGGCAAGAGCCCCATATGCATCAGGCATGACCCTCGGGTAGTTGCGCGGTCACACCTCGGGAAGCTCCGGCCCAACCTTCGCGGACAGGGCCACAGGCGAGGAAAGGAGCCAAGCCGCTATGACACCCGACCCGGAGCGGGAGCGGGAGCGGGAGCGCTGGAGCGGAAGCGCTGGAGCCAGCCTCTGGACACTGGCACCACTTGGGCTGTCAGCCAGGCCTTCTTGCCGATGCCCTCGGTCGCTACGACCGTCACACCAAGTCGAGTACGACGGTCACCGAGGCCCAGGACGCGGTTCCGGCCTCGTACGCTTGACCAGGTGAGACGCAAATCCCGGATCCCGCCCTCCCCCCTGTCGCAGCGTGACGGGGTCGACCCCGTGCGGATCAGGCTGCCTGCGGGCGGGGGGTGGGTCACTGTGCGGGAGCATCTGGTGGAACGGCTCGCGCCGCGGGCCGAGGTGATCGACCGGATGCTCGGGGACGGGCTGATCGTCGGGGCGGACGGGCGGCCGGTGGCAGGCGACACGGCGTATGTGCCGGGGATGTTCGTGTGGTTCCACCGTGAGCCCCCCGACGAGGAGCGAGTGCCGTTCGCGCTCGACGTCGTGTACCGCGACGAGCACATCGTGGTGGTCGACAAGCCACACTTCCTCGCCACCAATCCGCGCGGCAGTCACGTAAGGGAGACCGCCCTCGCCCGACTGCGAGTGGACCTCGGTATCCCGGCGCTCGGCGCCGCACACCGCCTCGACCGGCTGACGGCCGGGCTCCTGCTGTTCACGGTGCGGCCCGAGGAGCGCGGCGCATACCAGTCGCTGTTCGGCGCGAGGCTGGTCAGGAAGGAGTACGAGGCCCTCGCCCCGTACTCCCCCGGCCTCGCTCTGCCACGTACCGTCCGCAGCCGGATCCTGAAGGAGCGCGGGGTGATGGCCGCCCGGGAGATCGAGGGCGAGCCGAACGCCGTCACCCGGGTCGAGCTGCGCGACCGTCGCGACGGCGTCGGGCGCTACCGGCTGACGCCCGGCACTGGGCAGACCCATCAACTCCGGGTCCATATGAACGCGTTGGGCGTGCCGATCCTCGGCGATCCCCTCTACCCGGTGGTGACCGGCCCCGTGCCATCCGATGACTTCCGGCGTCCGCTCCAACTGCTGGCGCGGAGGCTGGAGTTCACCGATCCGGTCACGGGGCACGAGCACCGGTTCGTCAGCGGGCGGGTGCTCAAGGCCTGGTCCTCGTACGACGACTGGGCGTCCCCGGGCCCTCTGGAGGAGTCGGCTCAGTAACCCCGCCACCAGCGCAGGAACCGCTGCCAGGCGCCTAGGCGGTGGGCGGGCTCCGGTGCCGGCGCGGGCTGCGGGGCCACCGGCTGCGGCGCGGGCGACTCCGTGCTCTCCGTCGTGACCTGCCAGTTCGGCCGCTGGCGCGGCATCGCGTGGAGGGCGGGCAACTGCGTGACGTCCTGCGGGGGTTTCGGCTCGAAGCGCACCGGCAGCTCCACCAGGTGGCGCGAGGACATCGACCCCCGCCAGCGCAACTCGTCCTCCTCGCAGTCGAGTTGGATGTCGGGTACGCGCATCAGCAGCGCGTCGACACCGACGTCGGCGATGGCACGGCCGATGTCCTGGCCCGGGCACTCGTGGGGGCCGCCGCCGAAGGCGAGGTGGGACCGGTTGCCCTGCATGTTGGCGGCGAGGTCGGGCCGTACCCTCGGGTCGACGTTGCCCGGCGCGATCCCGAAGAGCAGTCCGTCACCCTTGCGGATGTGCTTGCCGCCCAACTCCGTGTCCTGCTTGGCGAAGTAGCCGAGTACGGCGCTGAACGGCGGCTCGTCCCACAGGGACTGCTCGACCGCCTCGGGCACCGTCATCTGCCCGCCGTTCAACTGGGCGCGGAAACGCGGGTCGGTGAGGACCATGCGCAGCACGTTGGCGATCAGGTTGGCGGTGGCCTCGTACGCGGCGAGCAGCACGAGCCACAGGTGCTGGGTGACCTCGTCGTCGGTGAGCCGCGCCGGGTGGTTGATGAGGTGGCTGGTGAAGTCCTCCTCGGGCTGGGCGCGGCGGCGGGCTGTCTGCCGTGCCAGGACGCCCTGGACGTACTCGTTGCTGGCGATCGCCGTCTCGGTGCCCTTGAGCAGGTCGCGGGTGGCCTGCACGATGCGGTCGTTGTACTCCTCGGCCATGCCGAGGATCTCGCACATCACGGCCATCGGCAGGTGCTCGGCGAACTGGCCGACCAGGTCGGCCCTGCCCTGCTCGCAGAACTCGTTGACGAGACGCTGGGTGGCACGGTTGATGTGGCGCCGCAGACTGCGGTGGTCGATGGTCGACATGGCGCCGGTGACCGCACCGCGCAGCCGCAGATGCTCGTCGCCCTCGGCGTGGGAGCAGATGGGCTGCCAGGCGATGTGCGGCGCGAGGGGATGGTCGGGGCCCGCCGTGCCGTCCTGGACCGCGGTCCACAGACGGCTGTCGCGCGCGTAGTGCGAGGGGGTGCTCACCATGTGCAGGTTCTCGCCGTGGCCGAGCACGACCCAGATCGGCAGGTCGTTGTGGAGCAGCACGGGGGCGACGGCACCGTGTTCGGCGCGGAGTTTCTCGTACAGGGCCCCCAGGTCCTCGGCCTCGGGTCCGTACAGCCGGCGCAGCCCGCCGGGACCGAGGCCGTGGGCGGGGCAGCCGGGCGGCGGGTCGAGCGTGAGGTCGTCCGTGCCGGTCGCGGACATACCGGTCGGGGAGGGGGATTCAGGCGTCACGGTGATCGCTCCGAAGCTGAAGTGGATCCGGTGTCTTGGGAGTTGGTGTATGTGCCGGTGCGGAGGGCGCGTCTTTGTCGGTTCCGTACGGGGCTCAGGCGCTCGACGGGGTCATCGCCAGCGAGTGCAGGAAGCGCATCAGCGTCATCAGGACGTCCCGGCTGGAGGCCCTGCGCCGCGCGTCGCACTGCACGATCGGGATCTCCTCGGCCAGGTCGAGTGCGGCCCGTAGGTCCTCGATCGGGTAGTCGGGGGCGTCCGGGAAGGTGTTTATGGCGACGACGAACGGCACACCGCGTTCCTCCAGGCGGCCGATCACGTCGAAGCTGACCTCCAGGCGGCGGGCGTCGATCAGGACGACCGCGCCGAGCGCTCCTTCGAAGAGGCCGTTCCACAGGAACCAGAAGCGCTCCTGGCCCGGCGTTCCGAAGAGGTAGAGCACCAGCTGTTCCGTGATCGAGATACGGCCGAAGTCCATGGCGACGGTGGTGGCCGTCTTGGTCTCGGAGCCGTAGTTGTCGTCGACTCCGATCCCGGCCTGTGTCATGGTCTCCTCCGTGGTCAGCGGCTTGATCTCGCTGACGGAGCCCACCATGGTCGTCTTGCCGACTCCGAAGCCGCCGACGATGACGATCTTCACGGCTGCCTGGGTGGTGTGCGGCAGATGGTCCTCGGCGCGAGGGCCCGTGATGGTGTCAGAGCTTTTGAAGTCCATGCATCACCGCTTCGAGGAGGGAACGGTCGGGGAGCGCCGAGCGGACGATCGGGGCGCGCGCCTGTACCAGTTCGGCCGCCAGCAACTCGGTGAGCAGCACGGTCACCACGCTGACCGGCAGGTTGAGATAGGCCGAGAGTTCGGCCACGGACAGGGGGGCCGTACAGAGCCGGACCAGCGCCGACTTCTCCGGCTGAGCATTGGGCGGCGGCGCCTCGGCGCGCGCCACGATCAACGTGACCAGGTCGAGGGCGGCGCGGTCGCCGCCCTCGGCCCCGCCCGTGAGCAGGTACAGCCGCTCGGGGTTCTTCGGGTCCTGGCCCTCCTGGGGAGATCCCTCGTTCGGAGGTCCCCCCTGGGAGGGATTCTCGGTGGGGAGTCCCTCTCCGGGGGGTCCCGCGGGTTCTTCCTTGGGGTAGCGCCGTCGGCGTTGCGGAGGAGTCATACGGTCTGCCCGTTGCGCCGGGGCGGGCTCGTCAGATGGGCTCCGATCCGGACGACCAGGTCGCGCATGCGGTTGCTCATCAGTCCGGGCTCGGCCGTCTGGTTGGCGAGGACCGCGAGATAGGCGTTGGGCCCTGCCGACATCAGGTAGAAGTAGCCGCCGTTGATCTCGATGATGACCATGCGCATCCGGCCGTCGCTGTTGGGGATCTCGCCCGCGACGGCTCCGGCCAGGCTCTGCAGGCCCGCGCAGGCCGCGGCGACGCGGTCGGCAGCGTCCGGGTCACCGCCGTACCGGGCGATACGCAGTCCGTCGGCGGAGAGCACCACGATCTGCTGGACACCCGGTACGCCGTCTGCGAGTTCCTTCAGCATCCAGTCGAAGTTGGCGCGCTGCTGGATCACTTGAGGTCCCCTTCGTCGTCGGCCTCCACAGGGGCCGGCTTGGTATTCGTGCCGGATGCGGCCGCCGGGTCCGGGTCGCCCTTGAGCCCTTCCATGAACGCCTCGACCCACAGGCCGGGTTCGGGCTCCTTCTCCTCCGGCACGGGTGCGGCCGCCCACGCGGGCGCCGCCGCGGCGGCCGCTTCCGCGGCCTCGGCGTCCGCCCGAGCCTCGGCGATCCGCTGGCTGAAGGAGACCTTGACCCGACTGCGGCGCTGCGGCAGGCCGTTGGCCGTCCACTCGGTGACCTGCGGGACGTCGTCCTCCATGGCGCCGAGCGGGGTGGAGACCCGGGGGCCGGTGGTCGGGCGGCGCTTCTTGGGCTTGCGGTTGGGGCCCTCGACTCCGTCGGTGTCCATGGTCGGGACGGAGGCGATGCCGATGCCGTGCGCGAGACCGGGGGCGTCGTCGGTGGTGAGCATGACCCGCGGCGCGACGAGGACGGCGCGGACACCGCCGTACGCGGACTGCCTGAGGGAGACCTGCAGGTTGTACATCTTGGAGAGGCGGCCGACGACGGCCATGCCGAGCCGCGGGTTCGCGCCGAGGGAGTCCATGTCGACGCCGAGGGCGGCCTGCCGGAGCATTTCCTCGGCCTTGCCGCGGGCCTCGTCGCTGAGGCTGACGCCGCCGTCCTCGATCTCGATGGCGATGCCGGTCTGCACCTCCAGGGCGGTGACGTGCACCTTGGTGTGCGGCGGCGAGTAGCGCGTGGCGTTGTCGAGGAGTTCGGCGACGGCGTGGATGAGCGGTTCGACGGACACGCCGTTGACGGCGACCTCGACGACGTTGTGCAGCTCGATGCGGCGGTACTCCAGGATGCGTGACATCGCGCCGCGCAGCACGCTGAACAGCGGTACGGGCTCGGGCCATTGACGTCCTGGACGGCCGCCGCCGAGCACCGCGATGGAGTCGGCGAGGCGGCCGATCAGCGCAGTGCCGTGGTCGATGCGCAGGAGGTCGTCGAAGACCTCCGGGTTGCGGCCGTGGTCCTCCTCCATCTCGCGGAGTTCCTTGTTCTGCTGGTGGACGATCGCCTGGACGCGCCGGGCGATGTTGACGAAGGCGCGCTGCGCGGAGTCGCGCATCGCCTCCTCACGGTCGATGATCTTGAGCACGGTCTTCAGCAACTCGCGCTGCGGCCCGGGGAGTTCACCGAGGTCCGGATCGGTCTCGGGGAGGGTGCGGATCACCTCCGCCGGATTCGCGCCGGCGTGCAGCCGGGCGAGCCCGACGGGCAGCACCTCGTGGGTGAAGAACAGGATCTCCTGGTCATGGGCGGCGATGCGCTGTTCCAGGTATGCGGTGCGCCGGGCCAGATCCGCGCGCAGATCGCGGGCGACGCGGCCGCGCCGGACGGCTTCGGCGCCGATCGCGATGACCAGGAGCGTCGCGATGGCTCCGCACCAGCCGACGGCGGCACGGGCCGGATCGGTCACCACCGCGACGGCGGCTCCGGTCGCCACGGCCATCACTATGGCCGGCAGCAACAACACGCGCGCGTAGGGAAGTTCGCGGCCACCGGGAGGCGATTGAACACTCACCATGTATGCCCTCTGAGACAAGTCGACTGGGGGATCGGGGAGGTTTGCCGGTAAAACGGCATGGATCAAACCGAATCTTCGTAACTTTTGGGAACAAGCGCACGAATACATCTCAACTCGGTGCGCTGCGGGCGAGCTTAGTCCGACCGGATCATCGCCGTGTCATATTCAGCAAGCACCTGAAATCACCCTCGGGACTGGAGTACTCTCGGCCCCATTTACACGCTACGGGTCCATTCGAACACGGCGTGTGACGACGTACGGGCATGCGAAAGCGCACGCCGAGCGTCCCGAGTGGTCAGACTCCGGCGATGCGGAGCGCCGCGTCCGCGGTGGCCTCGGCGAACGCGGACACCGGCCGTTCAGGATCGGAGCGGTGCACGAGGATCACGCCCTCGATGAGGCCGAACACCAGATCCGTCCGAAGGTCCAGCTCACCCTTGGCGAGCACCCCCCCGGCCGCCGTGGTCGCGAGCAACTGCCGGTAGGTGTCCTTGAGTTCGGCCCGTACGGCATGGAAGCCGGCGAAGCGTTCGGCGCGCACCTCGGGCAGCAGATAGAGCCCGCCCAGATTGTGCGGACCGTCGCAGAGCAACTCGACGTCCGTGCGGCACAGCTCCCAGAGGCGGCCCTCCGCCGGGATCGCGTCGTCCGCGAGAAGTTGCCGGGCAAGGGCGAGTGAGGGCGTGACCGTGGACTCCAGGAGCTCGGCGAGGAGCTCCTCCTTGCCGGAGACGTAGTGGTACATCGACGCCTGGCGCATGCCCGCCCGTTCGGCGACGGCACGCGTGGTCGTGGCGGCGTATCCCCGGGTCGTGAACAACTCGGCGGCTGCGTCGAGCAGTTCGTCGCGCGGCGACAGACCACTGTCCGGCCGCTGATCCGCCCGCGGTCGGCCGACCCGTCGTCCACCACCGGTTCCCATGTGTTCGATCCTCGCACACCGGGTCACGCGGCGATCACCGTGAGGGATCGGTAACCGGACAGCAACGCACGAGACACGGCTCCGACTCTCCCCGCTCCTAATTTCTGTCGGGCGACAGAAATTACGTCGACCGACAGAACCACCGGAGAGCGTCGACCGACAGAACCACCCGAGAACGTCGACCGACAGAATCATCGGAGCCGGAGGACCCGCGATGGCGACAGCAACCCCACACGGCGCACGCGCCCACGCCCGCTCCCAGGACGGGACCCGCACCGAGGCCATGCCCGTGGTCCCGGCGAGCGGCTGGCCCGCGCCGCCCTGCGAGGCGGGCCATCTGGTGTGGGCGGAGACGGTGGCGGGCGGCAACTACACGCACCGGGTGCTGGCCCGCGGCACCGAGCTGCGCCTCACCGACCTGACCGGCGATGCCTGCGCACATCTGCTCCTGTACGTCGCCGACCGCCCGTGGGAGCGCCTGAACGTGGCGGACACGGTCAAGGTCCAGTGGAATGCGTACCTGGGCGAGGGACAGCTCCTGCTGTCCGACCAGGGCCGCGTGCTCGCCTCGCTGATCGCCGACACCTCCGGCCGGCACGACGCGCTGTGCGGCACCTCCACACTCGTACGCAACACCGAGCGGTACGGGGACGGGGCGCCGCAGTCCGCGTCCCCGGCCGGCCGTGAGCTGTTCAAACTGGCCGCGGCCAAGAACGGACTCGAACCGCGCGATCTGCCGCCCTCGCTCTCCTTCTTCCAGGGCGTGGAGGTACGCGACGACGGCTCCCTCGACTTCACCGGCTCGGCCGGTGAGGGCGGCAGCGTGACCCTGCGCACCGAGCAGGACGTCACCGTGCTGCTGGCGAACGTGCCGCACCCGGCCGATCCGCGTGCGGGGTACGTCAGTTCACCGCTGGAGGTGCTCGCCTGGCGCTCGGAGGCGACCAAGCCGGGCGATCCGCTGTGGGAGGCCGCACCCGAGGGCCGCCGCGCCTTCCTGAACACCGCCGAATTCCTTGCCGCGAGGGGGCTCATATGAAGACCGTGGAAGTGCCGGCCCGCGCCGCCTGGTCCGCCGTCCTGCGCGAGGGCGAGACGCTCACCATCACCGACCTGCACGGCAACCAGGCCGTCGACTTCCTGGCGTACGACGCCCACGACACGGCCGTCCGCTACAGCGCGCCCGACACGATCCACGCGCAGGGCAACCTCTTCCTCACCACCGGCAGCGTGCTCATGTCGAACGAGCACACCCCGCTGATGACCGTCGTCGAGGACGAGGTCGGCCGGCACGACACGGTCGGCGGCGCCTGCTCCAAGGAGTCGAACACCCTCCGGTACGGGCATCACACCTGGTCGCAACACGCGTGCGTGGACAACTTCCTCGCGGAGGGCGCCAAGCACGGCCTGGGCAAGCGGGATCTGGTCTCGAACATCAACTGGTACATGAACGTGCCGGTCGAGAAGGACGGCACCCTCGGCATCGTGGACGGCATCTCCGCCCCCGGGCTGAAGCTGACCCTGCGCGCCGAGCGCGATGTGCTCGTGCTGGTCTCCAACTGCCCCCAGATCAACAACCCTTGCAACGGCTTCGAGCCGACCGCGGTCCAGATGACCCTTGGGGCTCCGGAATGACCTTCGACACCCTGCTGATCGCCAACCGGGGCGAGATCGCGGTCCGGATCATCCGGACCGCGCGCGAACTCGGCCTGCGCACGGTGGCGGTGTACTCCGACCCGGACCGCTCGGCACCTCACGTACGCCTCGCGGACGAGGCGGTACGGCTCGGACCCGCGCCCGCCAAGGAGTCGTACCTCGACGCCGAACTCGTCCTCAAGGCGGCGAAGGACACCGGCGCCGGGGCGATCCACCCCGGCTACGGCTTCCTCTCCGAGGACGCGGCCTTCGCGCGGCGCTGTGAGGAGGCGGGAATCGTCTTCGTGGGCCCGACGCCGGAGCAGCTGGAGCTGTTCGGGGCCAAGCACACGGCGCGTGCGGCGGCGCAGGCGGCCGGAGTGCCCCTGGCGCCGGGCACGGGACTGCTCGCCGACCTGCCCGAGGCCCTGCGCGAGGCCGGGCGCATCGGCTATCCCGTGATGCTCAAGGCTACCGGTGGCGGCGGTGGCATCGGCATGTCGGCCTGTCGCTCGGCCGATGAGCTGGCCGCGGCCTGGGAGAGCGTGCAGCGCGTCGCCGCGGCCTCCTTCTCCTCGGCAGGGGTGTTCCTGGAGCGGCTCGTGGAGCGCGCCCGCCATGTCGAGGTGCAGGTCTTCGGTGACGGCCAGGGCCGCGTCGTCACCTTCGGCGACCGCGACTGCTCGCTCCAGCGCCGCAACCAGAAGGTGCTGGAGGAGGCCCCCGCACCCGGCCTCCCTCCCTCCGTGCGCAAGCAACTCGCCTTGGCAGCACGCGACTTGTGCGCGTCGGTGGACTACCGCTCGGCCGGCACCGTCGAGTTCGTGTACGACGCCGTCCGCGAGGAGGCGTACTTCCTGGAGGTCAACACCCGTCTCCAGGTGGAGCACCCGGTCACCGAGGAGATCTACGGGGTCGATCTCGTCGCCTGGATGCTGCGACTGGCGCGGGGGGAGTCGGATGTCGTACGGGACCCCGGGGCGCCGCGCGGTCATGCCGTCGAGGCGCGGGTGTACGCCGAGGATCCCACGCGCGAACACCGGCCCAGCGCGGGCCTGTTGACGCGGGTCGAGTTCCCCGGGGGCGTCCGCGTGGACGGCTGGGTCGAGACGGGGACGGAGGTCACCACCTCGTACGACCCGATGCTCGCGAAGGTCATCGCGTACGGCTCGGACCGGGCGCACGCGCTGGAACGGCTGGACGAGGCGCTGGCCAGGACCCGGGTCGACGGTATCGAGACGAACCTCGGGCTGGTGCGCGCGGCGCTGTCGCAGGAGTCCTTCCGGGCCGCCACACATTCGACGGCGACGCTCGCCGAGGTCGCCGATCCGACCCCGCGGGTCGAGGTCGTCTCGGGCGGAACGCTCACCACCGTCCAGGACTGGCCGGGCCGCACGGGCTACTGGCAGGTCGGAGTGCCCCCGTGCGGACCGATGGACGACCTGTCCTTCCGCCTCGGCAACCGGGCCCTCGGCAACCACGAGGGCGCACCCGGTCTGGAGTGCACGCTCCAGGGCCCGGCCCTGCGCTTCACCCACGCCACGACCGTATGCGTGACGGGCGCTCCGGCGCCGGTCACCGTGGACGGTAAGGCAGTTGCGCAGTGGGAGCCGGTCACGGTGCCTGCGGGGGCCGTCCTGAAGATCGGCGCTCCCGCCGAACACGGACTGCGCACGTACGTTCTCCTCGCGGGCGGCGGCCTGGACGTGCCCGCGTTCCTGGGCAGCGCGTCCACCTTCACGCTGGGCCGGTTCGGCGGCCACGGGGGGCGGGCGCTGCGGACGGGCGACGTACTGCACGGGGGCTCGGTGGTCCCGGGCACTCCGGTGCCGGCTGCCGACCGACCGGTCTTCGGCGCGCGCTGGTACGTCGGCGCGCTCGAAGGGCCGCACGCCGCACCGGAGTTCTTCACCGAGGAGGACATCCACGACTTCTACGCCGCCGACTGGAAGGTCCATTTCAACTCGGCGCGCACGGGCGTACGGCTGGTCGGTCCGAAGCCCCGCTGGGCACGCAAGGACGGCGGTGAGGCGGGCCTGCACCCGTCCAACATCCACGACACGCCCTACTCGGTGGGCGCCGTCGACTACACCGGCGACATGCCGGTGCTGCTCGGCCCGGACGGCCCCTCGCTCGGCGGCTTCGTCTGCCCGGCGACGGTCGCCAGCTCGGAGCGCTGGAAGCTGGGGCAGCTGCGCCCCGGTGACACAGTACGGTTCGCGCCGGTCGCCGAGGACGGCTCGACGCGGGCCGCGATCGTCGACGGCGGCGTCCTCGCGCGGGACGGCGACGTGACGTACCGGCGCAGCGGCGACGACAACCTGCTGGTCGAATTCGGCCCCATGCAGCTGGACTTGGCCTTGCGCATGCGCGTGCACGCCCTCATGGAGGCGGTGGCCGAAGCCGCACTGGACGGTGTCACGGACCTCACCCCGGGCATCCGTTCGCTGCAGATCCAGCTGGATCCGCGACGCCTCCCACAGCGCGAACTCCTCGCGGCCGTACGGCAGATCGTCGAGGACCTCCCACCGAGCGACCAACTGGTGGTCCCCTCCCGCACCGTTCATCTCCCCCTCTCCTGGGACGACCCCGTCACCCGTGAGGCGATCGCCCGCTACATGGCGGGCGTCCGCGACGACGCGCCCTGGTGCCCGTGGAACATCGAGTTCATCCGCCGTGTGAACGGCCTCGACTCGGTGGACGACGTGTACCGCACGGTCTTCGACGCCGAATACCTCGTACTCGGCCTGGGCGACGTGTACTTGGGAGCCCCGGTGGCGACACCACTGGACCCGCGGCACCGTCTCGTCACCACCAAGTACAACCCGGCACGCACCTGGACCGCCGAGAACTCGGTCGGCATCGGCGGCGCCTACCTCTGTATCTACGGCATGGAAGGTCCCGGCGGCTACCAGTTCGTCGGCCGTACGACCCAGGTGTGGTCGCCCTGGCAGCAGCGCGGCGCGTTCGAGCCGGGCTCGCCCTGGCTGCTGCGCTTCTTCGACCGCGTCAAGTGGTACCCCGTCGAGCCCGACGAACTCCTCGACCTGCGCGCCGACATCCTCTCCGGCCGCTTCGTCCCACGCATCGAGGAGGGCGAGTTCTCCCTCGCCGCGTACGAGTCCTTCCTCGCCGGGAACGCCGACTCCATCGGGGAGTTCCGGGCCCGGCAGGGCAGCGCCTTCTCCGCGGAGCGGGACGCCTGGGAGGCGGCCGGCGAGTTCACCCGGGCGGAGGCCGTGTCGGCTCCGGCATCTCCGGCCGCCGAGGTGACCGTCCCCGCGGGCGGCCGCCTCATCGAAGCCGAATTCGCCGCATCCGTATGGCAGTTGAACGTCCGCCCCGGCGACGAGGTGACCCTCGGCCAGCCCCTTCTCTCCCTGGAGGCCATGAAGATGGAGTCCAGAGTCCCCGCCCCGATGAGCGGCGTGGTGGCAGAAATCCTGGCAAAACCGGGGGACCAGGTGGAGGCGGGGACCGCTCTGATGGTGCTGGCGCCGGCGAGTCTGACAGTGTTTTGAAGTCCCCCTGGGTGTGGTGTGCGGGCAGCACCCTGAATCCCGCCGCACGACGTCCGGGCAACACCCTGAATCCCGCCGCACGACGTCCGGCCAGGCATTCCGCAGGGCGGAACGGGTGGGCACACGCCACCCACCGGCCCGCAGCCGAGCACGAGACCCCAGCCAAGGAGCACCACCGATGTCGTCTCCCACCCTCACCCGAGTCCACAGGGCCTACGCCCGCATCGAGGCAACCGACCGCCCCGAGGTCTGGATCGACCTGCGCCCCCGGGCAGAGGTCGAGATGGAGGCGCGCGCCATCGACGAGCGAGTCGCCACAGGCGAACGCCTCCCCCTCGCAGGCAAGCTCTTCGCAGCGAAGGGCAACATCGACGTGGCGGGCCTCCGCACCACCGCCGGCTGCCCGGCATACGCGTACACCCCGGAGGGCGACGCCCCGGTGGTCGCCCGCCTCCGCGCGGCCGGCGCGATCGCCCTCGGCACCACGAACCTCGACCAGTTCGCCACCGGCCTGGTCGGTACCCGCTCCCCGCACGGCGCCGTACGGAACGCCGTCGACCCGGCCCGGATCAGCGGCGGCTCCAGCTCGGGATCAGCCGTCGCCGTAGCCCTGGGAATCGTCGACTTCGCCCTCGGAACGGACACGGCGGGTTCGGGCCGCGTCCCCGCCGCCTTCAACGGCATCGTCGGCCTCAAGCCCACCCGCGGCCTGGTCCCCACGACCGGCGTCGTCCCCGCCTGCGCCTCCCTCGACTGCGTGACCGTCTTCGCCCGTACCCTCCCGGAGGCCGAGCAGGCCCTCGCGCACATGACCTCGCCGCCGGACCGCGACCTGCCCGCACTCCCCCAGCGGACGCCCGGCCCATGGCGTATCGCCGTCGCCACCCCGGCACAACTCGGCGAGCTGGACGAGGGCTGGGCGACGGCGTACGAGAGGGCGGCCAACCAACTCGGCTCGGCGGGAGCCGAGTTGCACACCATCGACCTCAGCCCCTTCACCGAGGCGGCCGCGATGCTGTACGAGGGCGCGTTCGTGGCCGAGCGCTACACCGCCGTAGGGAGCTTTGTCGACAAGTTGATCAGCGAGGGTGGCGAGGGTCTCGATCCGACTGTCGCCGGGATCATCACCCGCGCCCGGGACATTCCGGCCCACCAGCTGTACGCCGACCAGGATCGTCTGGCGGCCCTACGCACCCGCGCCCTCGCCCAACTCGCCGAGGCAGACGCCCTGTTGCTGCCGACGGCCCCGGGCCACCCCACCCTCGCCGAGGTCGCCGCCGACCCGCTGGGCGCCAACGCCCGCCTCGGCCGCTTCACCAACTCCACGAACCTCTTCGACCTCGCGGCGGTCGCCGTACCCGCCGGCACCGTGGACGGACTGCCCTTCGGCGTGATGCTGATCGGCCCGGCGTTCACCGACGAACGCCTCGCCCGAATCGCCCGCCTTCTCCAGCCGCAGCTCCGGATCGCGGTGGTGGGCGCACACCTGTCGGGCCAGCCCCTCAACGGCCAACTCCTCACCCTGGGAGCCGAGTTGGAACGAACGACAACCACGGCACCCGCCTACCGCCTGCACGCACTGTCCACCACACCGCCCAAGCCCGGCCTGGTCCACATCGGTGAAGGCGGCGCCGCCATCGAGGCCGAGGTGTGGCGTCTCCCCGCCGAGGGCCTCGGCCGCCTGCTCGCCGAACTGCCCCGCCCGATGACCCTCGGCCGCGTCGAACTGGCCGACGGCGGTCACGTCCCCGGCTTCCTGTGCGAACCATCGGCGCTCGATGGAGCCGAGGACATCACCAGGTACGGAGGCTGGCGCTCTTACCTCCGGGCCGACACCTGAAATTCTCACCCCTCCGGCGCTTGAGGAGCGGGGGCCAAGGGGGCGCAGCCCCTGGCAGGGATCCAAGGGGCGCAGCCCCTGACGGGGGTCCAGGGGGCAGCGCCCCAGAGGAACGGGAAGGGCAGGGGCGGAGGGGGCGAAAAACTCCCCCACTCCCCCTCCCCGACCCACCCGCTCCGCCAGATCCCATCCGCCCCCGCCAAGGTCACCCCACCGACGAGTACGCCACCACCCCCCGCAGCAGTCCATCCACCGCCTTACGCGCGTTCTTCGCGACCGTAGAGCCGGCCGCCGCCCCGGAAACAGGCGCAGCGGCCGAGATCTGCCCCAGCACATCGATCACCTGCTTGCACCACCGCACAAAGTCCCCCGCAGGCATCTCCGCCTCCCGCAGCACCTCATCGAGCCCCTTGCCGGAGGCCCACTCATAAGCGGCCCACGCGAACCCCAGATCCGGCTCGCGCTGCCCGACACCCTCGGTCTGGGTGATCCCGAAGTCCTCCTCCAGGGCATCGAGGCGCCCCCAGATCCGCACCATCTCACCGAGCGCGGCCTTCGCCTTGCCGGACGGCACCTTCGGCGCCATCGCATCATCGGCGACCCGGGACTCGTACACCAACGCCGAGATGCAGGCGGCGAGTTCGGGCGGACTGAGCCCCTCCCAGACGCCGGCCCGCAGACATTCACTGGCGAGCAGGTCGAGCTCGCCGTACAGCCGCGCGAGCCGCTTACCGTGCTCGGTGACGTCGTTGCCCCGCAGATAGTCGAGCTCGGTGAGGAGCGCGACGATCCGGTCGAAGGTGCGGGCGATGGTGTTCGTCCGGCCCTCGATACGCCGCTCCAGCTGTGAGGTGTCCCGCAGCAGCCGGTGGTAGCGCTCGGCCCAACGGGCGTGGTCCTCACGGTCGTTGCACCCGTGGCAAGGATGCGCCCGGATAGCCGTACGCAGCTGGGCGATCTCGCGGTCGTCGGCGGCCTCGGCCCGCTTCTTGCGGTGCCGGTCGGCGACGATGTGCCCGGCCTTGGTACGCAGCGCGGACGCCAGATCGCGGCGCGACTGCGGCGAACGCGCGTTGAAGCTCTTCGGGATCCGCATCCGCTCCAGCGCCTCGATCGGCACCGGAAAGTCCATCGAGGCCAGCCGCTTCACCTGGCGCTCGGCGGTGAGCACCAGCGGGCGCGGGCCGTCGTGCTGCTCGAAGCCCCGGTGGCCGTTGGACCGCCCGGCGGGCAGCCCGGGGTCCAACACCAGTGCGAGACCTGCGTACTTGCCGGTCGGGACGTGGATGACATCGCCGGGCTTGAGCTTCTCGAGCGCGACGGCCGCCTCCGCGCGGCGCTGTGCCGCGCCCTGTTTGGCCAGCTCGGTCTCACGGTCCTTGAGCTCGCGGCGCAGCCGCATGTACTCCTCGAAGTCCCCGAGGTGGCAGGTCATCGACTCCTTGTAGCCGTCGAGACCCTCCTCGTTGCGCTGCACCTGCCGGGAGATCCCGACGACCGACTTGTCGGCCTGGAACTGCGCGAAGGACGTCTCGAGCAGTTCGCGCGAGCGGTGCCGCCCGAACTGCTCGACCAGGTTGACGGCCATGTTGTACGACGGCTTGAAGCTGGAGCGCAGCGGGTACGTGCGGGTGCCCGCGAGTCCCGCCAGGTGATCGGGGCTGATGCCGCGCTGCCACAGCACCACCGCGTGGCCCTCGACATCGATGCCGCGGCGTCCCGCGCGGCCGGTCAGCTGGGTGTACTCACCGGGTGTGATGTCGGCATGCTGCTCGCCGTTCCACTTGACGAGCTTCTCCAACACCACTGAACGGGCAGGCATGTTGATGCCGAGCGCGAGGGTCTCGGTCGCGAACACCGCCTTCACCAGGCCGCGTACGAAGAGTTCCTCGACGACCTCCTTGAACGTCGGCAGCATGCCCGCATGGTGGGCCGCGATGCCGCGCTCCAGGCCCTCAAGGAACTCGTAGTAGCCCAGGACGTGCAGGTCCTCGGTGGGGATGGAGGCCGTGCGCTGCTCGACGAGTTCGCGCACCCTTACGCGCGCGTCGTCGTCGTTCAGCCGCAGGCCCGCGTACAGGCACTGCTGGACAGCGGCCTCGCAGGCCGCGCGGCTGAAGATGAACGTGATGGCGGGCAGCAGCCCTTCGGCGTCCAGCCGTTCGATGACCTCGGGCCTGCTCGGCGTCCACACCCGTGAGCGCTGTCTGCGCTCGCGCTCCCGGTCCGCGTCGCGCATCGCGCGGCCCCGTTTGCGGTCCTGGTACGACGGGCGGCTCGCTTCCATCCGCGCCAGCCGCGTGAGGTCGGGGTTGACCGCCTTCTTGTGGCCCTCCCCCTCCTCGAAGAGGTCGTACATCCGCCGTCCGGCCAGTACATGCTGGAACAGCGGCACGGGCCGGTGCTCGGAGACGATCACCTGGGTGTCACCGCGTACGGTGTCCAGCCAGTCGCCGAACTCCTCCGCGTTCGACACCGTCGCCGAGAGCGACACCAGGGTCACCGACTCGGGAAGGTGAATGATCACTTCTTCCCAGACGGCCCCACGGAACCGGTCGGAGAGGTAGTGCACCTCGTCCATCACGACGTAGCCGAGTCCGAGGAGGGTCTGCGAGCCCGCGTACAGCATGTTGCGCAGCACCTCGGTGGTCATCACGACCACGGGAGCCTCGGAGTTGACACTGTTGTCGCCGGTGAGCAGGCCGACCTTGTCCGCGCCGTAACGTCGGCAGAGGTCGGCGTACTTCTGGTTGGAAAGTGCCTTGATCGGCGTCGTGTAGAAGCACTTCTTGCCCTGCTGGAGGGCGAGATGGACGGCGAACTCGCCGACGATCGTCTTGCCGGAGCCGGTGGGCGCGGCCACAAGTACACCCTTGCCCGCTTCGAGCGCCCGGCAGGCCTCGATCTGGAAGGGGTCGAGGCCGAAGTCGTACATCTCGCGGAAGCCGGCGAGAGCGGTGGCCTGCTCGACAGCGCGCTTCCGTGCTGCCGCGTACCGCTCGGCCGGAGAGAGTTCCTCTGTCATCGTGCTTTTGAGACTACCGGCAGCCACTGACAACACAACGATCAATATCCGGATCCACACCCGCGAAACCCGGAGGTCCCCGCAGCTCAGGCAATCGCCACCCGCACCGCACCACGCACACACTCCGCCGTGAGCGGCAGCGGCCCCAGCGGCTCCCCGTCCGCATACCCCGTGACAGCGTCGGCGACCAGCCCGACCCTGGCCACCTGGTCCACGGCGACCCTGGGATGATCGAGATGCGTACCCCGGTAGGCCCTCGGGAGCAGCTTGAGCAGTGTCGTACGACTGCATGCGGCTGCCCGCGGTCGTTGACCCGTGAGTCGTAGCCGGAGGCGAGGACGGTGCCGAACCAGGTGCCGCCGGATCGCCTCCGGGCAGGCCCAGAGTCCGCGCGAAGTCGTTCCCGGTGCCCACGGCGACCAGGCCAAGCGGGGTGCGCGTCCCGGCGGAAGGACCGCACGGACGGAGAATCCCGCCGCCCGCAAAGCGGAAGCGGCCGGCTGCGCCGCGTGGACGCCCCGGCCGCGGCCCGCGGTGGGGTTGACGAAAAAGGTGATCTCGCTGGTCACGAGCCCGACCCCATGATCACTGCGCGCGTGGTCAGGTCACGTCGTCATAACCGTTGACGCGCTCCGAGCTCGCCTGCTCGGGCAGGGCCGCCCGGCCGGCCGACACCGCCTCGACCTCGCCGATGGCCTCGGGGGTGAGGTCCAGTTCGGAGGCCTCGTCGTCGGCCGGTCCCGAGGCCTCGCGCCGACGCCTGCGCCGGTCGTTCAGCAGCGAGAAGGCGACCGCGCCGAAGTACAGGACCCAGATCGGACCGGCGAGCGCCAGCATGGTCAGCGGGTCGGTGCTGGGCGTGGCCACGGCCGCGAAGACCGTGATGCCCATGATCATGCCGCGCCACCAGCCGAGCATCCGCTTGCCGGTGATCGCGCCGGTGAGGTTGAGGAAGACCAGCAGCAGGGGCAGTTCGAAGGAGAGCCCGAAGACGAGCACCATGCGCGTGACGAGGTCGAGCAGATCGTCCAGCGGCAGGAGGTTGGAGGTGCTCTCCGGCGTGAATTCGAGCAGCACCTTCGCCGTGGTGGGCAGCACGGTGTAGGCGAAGTAGGCGCCACCCAGGAAGAGCGGGGCACCCGTGCCGACGAACGCGTAGGCGTACTTCTTCTCGTGCCGGTGCAGACCGGGGGCGACAAAGCCCCACAGCTGGTAGAGCCAGACCGGCGAGGCGAGCACGACACCGGCCGTCAGCGACACCTTCAGTGCCAGCGTGAAGGGGGTGAGCAGACCGTTGATGGTGATCTGCGCACACGGCGCGGTGGACGACGACTTCGCCAACTGCTCGAAGCTCTGCTCGCAACCGACCGAGTCGAGGATCGGCTTGGTGATGAGATTGATGATGTCGTTGTAGAAGAAGGCGGCGACGACAGTGATAGCGATGATCGCCAGCATCGCCTTCGCAAGCCGGTTGCGGAGCTCACGAAGGTGTTCCGCAAGGGGCATCCGCCCCTCGGGATCCTTCTCCTTCTGGCGGGCAGGCTTCAGCAACCCACGTTCCCATCTCGTGCGGCGGGCCGGAGGTCACCGGCCCTGCGTCAGCGCTTGGTCGTCGAGTCCGTCGGCTCGGTGACCGGGCGGGAGCTGGTCACGTCGCCGGGTGCGGCCTGGATGGTGCGCTGAGCCGGGGGCTGCTCGTCGGTGGCCGGCGGGGCGGCCGGAGCGGCGGCCGTGTCCTGGCCCTCCGTCTTCATGGCCTTGGCCTCGCTCTTCAGGATGCGCGCCGACTTGCCCAGGGAGCGCGCCATGTCCGGAAGCTTCTTCGCGCCGAACAGCAGGATGATGACGACGAGGATGAGAATGATCTCGGGAGCTCCGAGCCTTCCGAACATAAGTCTTTACCTTCTCACCGAGGCGGCATGGATTGGGGGCTGTCCGATCGATCGGACTTCTGTCCGAGCGTCGCGCTGACAGCGATCGTAACGCTCAGGGGTAAACGCGGGGCAATCCCTGTGCGTACTCCCAGTTCGCGACCCGCGCCTCGTTTATCGGGGCCGCGACCAGCAGCGTACCTGCCGTTCCGGCAAAGGTGACAGGGCGAAAGCCACTCAAAGCGCGGCGAACCCGTGACTTACAGCGCGTCCACGGAGCGCGCCGTGGTCACGGCCGCGCGCTCCAGATCCTCGGCGGCCCTGTTGATGCGCTGTGCGGAATCGGAAACCTGTCTGCCCAGACGCTCGGCTTCGAGGAACACACGGACCGACAGCACACCGAGAACCGCGATTCCCAGAAAACCCACAGCGATCGCAAACATCGGCCAGAACATGACGACGACCCTAGACGACCCCGGCTGGCCCGGGGACCGCCCTCGGCCATCCCCCAGGACCCGTGCAGGCCCAGGACCCGTGCAGGCCCAGAACCCGTGCAGGCCTAGGAGCTGTGCAGGCGCAGTGTCCGCACCCCGCCCCCGGTGAGGAGTTCGACAATGCGCTCACCGGCCGGCTTGCGGACGGCAGCGCCGCACTCCGGGCAGGTGAAGGAGTAGAAGGTGGTGCGGCTCGACGCGCCGATGGCCAGCATCAGGGCGCTCGCCCTGAGCTCGAAAGCGGCCCGGCAGTCGGGACAGCCGGCCCTGAAGACCGTCTCGACCACCCTTCTCATCCCGGCGAAGGCCGTGACGGCGGACACTTCCGAACCGCCCGCAGAGGCACCGGCAGCCCGATCCGCCACGCCGGTCCTCTCGGGCACACCAGACATCGTCGACGTGCTCAAAGCCCTTGCTCCTGCCTGTCGTACGGCCCGTCCTGAGCTCCCTGAGGCCCGTCGTAGGCCACGAGTGCCTCGCGGGCCGCCTGCTGGGCGCTGACCGCGAGGTCCCGCGGTGAGACGATCCGGCCGTCGCGGCCCAGACGCAGCGCCAGTCTTCGCAGCGAGGTGGGATCGGGGGTCCGCAAGGTGATCCGCAGTCCGCCGTCCGGTAGCTCGTCCGCACTGTCGTGCGGGTAGTACTCGGCGACCCAGCGTCCGCCGGGGCCGACCTCCACGACCACCTCGGGGTCCTCGGCCGCCGGCTGCACCAGCCCTTCGGAGAGGTCCCGCATCTCGATCTCGGGCGGCGCGGACGGCTCGTCCAGGATGCGGATCTCGGCTACCCGGTCCAGCCGGAAGGTGCGGCGCGCCTCGGAGCGACGGCACCAGGCCTCCACATAGGTGTGGCCGACGCTGACCAGGCGGATCGGGTCGATCTCGCGCTCGGAGAGCTCGTCGCGCGAGGGCGAGTAGTAGCGGATCCACAGCCGGCGGCGCTCCGAGATGGCCCGGTCGACGTCCGCGAAGACCCCGCCCTCGGACTCGAAGGTGACCGAGAGCCGGGAGCTGGCCCCGGCCGCCTCGCCCGAGGCGGCCTCCACCTTGGCGGTGGCGCGCAGCAGCGCCTGCCGGTCGCCCTCGCGCAGGCCGGGCAGCGTGGACACCGCGCGGGCGGCCACCAGCAGCGCGGTCGCCTCGTCGGCGGCGATCCGCAGCGGCTCGGCCGCGTCCGCGCCGAGGGCACCGGGGTTGCGCCACCAGATCCGGTCGCCGTCGGTGTCGATGTCGAGCAGGTCGCCGCCGCGGAAGCTGGTCCCGCACAACGGCAGTACGTCGAGGTCGGAGATCAGCTCGTCCTCGGTGATCCCGAAGGCCCGGGCGACGTCGCTGACGCGCGCGCCGGGGCGCTCACGCAGATACGTCACCAGCGAGAGCATCCGCCGGGTCTGATCGATCGCGTTCGTGGGCCTGGCCGGTTTTCCTGCCACTTTCTTGATTTCTCCCTCAGCCCTTGGCCACGGCGCGCAGCCGGTCCACGACGTCCGCCCGCAGCTCGGCCGGTTCCAGGACCACCACGTCGGGCCCGAACTCGACCAGCCAGGCGTCCAGACCATGCCCGTACGGAATCTCCAACTCGTCCCACCCGCCCCCGAGTTCCCGTACGGAGACGGCCTTGGCCCGCAGCGGGTAGCCGGCGCCGGTGCGCAGCCGGATCAGCGCGGAGCGGTCGGCGATCTCGCCGGCCCAGCTCGCGACGGTCTCGCGCACCGTGACGACATCGGGCACGTCAGCGGTGTACCGGCCCGCCCGGGTGCGGACCTTGCCGGTGATCCGCGAGAGCCGGAAGACGCGCTCGGCTCCCCGGTCGCGGTCCCAGCCCGCCAGGTACCAGTGGCCGCGCCAGCATTCGAGGGCCCACGGTTCGACATGGCGGGGCTCGGGGCGCACCGCGGTGGCCTTGCGGTAGTCGAAGGCGACCGGGCGGTGGTCGCGACAGGCGAGCATCAGCGGCTCGAAGGCGGCCTCGTGCACGGGGATGTACGGTTCCAGGGCGCCATGTGGCTCGTACGGGTCGACGTCCTCGGGCAGGCCCGCGGCGCGCAGCTTCTGCAGAGCGCCGCTCGCGGCACCGGCGAGGCGGGCCTGTTGCCAGACCTTGGCGGCGAGGCCGAGGGCGGCGGCCTCCTCGGCGTCGAGCGTGATGGCCGGCAGCCGGTTGCTGTCCCGGCGTGCGAGATAGCCGACCTCGCCGTCGAGGTTCTCCACCGTCTCGATGACCAGGCCGAGTTCGCGCAGATCGTCCTTGTCTCGTTCGAACATCCTGTTGAAGGAGTCGTCCGAACTCGCCTCCAGATAGGCCTCGATGGACTCGCGAAGTTCGCGCTTGCTGAGCGGCCGCCGTGTCCCGAGCAGACACAGCGCCAGGTTCATCAGCCGCTCGGCCTTGGCAATGGCCATCGACGCCCTTCCTATGGTGCTTCCGACCGATGACCGTACCGCTCCGGAGTGTCGTGGCAAAAGCCGAGGGCCCATGCCCGGACAGGCATGGGCCCCAGATGATCAAGTCCGGTCAGACCTCGCCAGATGATGTACGACGATCAGACCGCGACTCTCTCGACCCGCGACTCTGTCGATCAGACGGCGACTCAGACAGACGGCGACTCAGACCGCGACGAGGTCGCAGACGAAGATCAGCGTCTCGCCGGGGCCGATTCGGCCACCGGCGCCGCGGTCGCCGTACGCGAGGTGCGCCGGGATGACCAGCTGGCGGCGGCCGCCGACCTTCATGCCCTGCACGCCCTTGTCCCAGCCACTGATGACCTGGCCGACGCCGAGCTGGAACTCGAGCGGGGTGCCGCGGTTCCAGGAGGCGTCGAACTCCTCGCCGGTGGAGAAGGCCACGCCCACGTAGTGGACCTTGACGAAGTCGCCGGCCTTGGCCACCGCCCCGTCGCCCTCCCAGAGGTCCTTGATCTCGAGGTCCGCCGGGGGCTCGCCGCCCGGGAAGTCGATCTCGGGCTTGTCGATGCTCACGTCTCTTGCTCCTGCTTGTTCGCGTAAAGGCCTTTAAGCAACTCCGACAGTCTCACATCCCCGCATGCGTTACATCTTCGCCAGGATGTCGACCGAGAACACCAGTGTGGAGTCCTTCTGGATGCCGCTGCCCTCCGGCGGGCTGTCGCCGTAGCCAAGGCTCGGCGGTACGACGATCAGGACGCGGCTGCCGACCTTCCTGCCGGTCAGACCCTGGGCCCAGCCCTTGACTACCTGCGTGAGCGAGAACGACGTCAGCGAGTCCCTGCTGTAAGTCGAGTCGAACTCCTTGCCGTCCGCCCAGAGCACGCCCTTGTACTGCACCAGGACGGTGCTGTCGGCCGCGACCTCCGCGCCGTCGCCCTCGATGACGTAGTTCGCCACGAGCTTCGTCGGGGCGTCCGACTTCGGTACGTCGATGGAGGGGGCCTTGCCGTCGGTGTTGGTGCCGACCTTCGGGAGGTCGATGTTGTCCTGCGCGACCGTCTTGCCCTGGGCGGAGCTCTTGGAGTTGAACGTGTTCTGCACGTCGACGACGAACACCAGGGTGTCGGTGCCCTTGATGCCCGCCTGCGTGTTCCCCTCGGTGCCGTAGCCCCAGGTCGGCGGCACCGACAGCTCGACGCGGCTGCCGACCTTCTTGCCCACCAGGCCGTAGCGCCAGCCGTCGATGATGCTGCCCTGTGCGAGCTGGATGAGCAGCGGGGTCTTGCGGTCGTAGGAGTTGTCGAAGACCTTCGCGGTCGCCCAGACCTGGCCGAGGTAGTGGGCCTCGATGTAGTCGTTCTCCGCGACCGTCTTGCCGCTGCCCGCGATGACCGTCTTGACGGCCAGGTCCTTCGACGGGTCGCCGCTGCCCTTGGCGACGGTCGGCTTCTCACCGAACTTCGCACCGGCCGTGATGGCCGGGAGCGGACCGTCGACGATCTTCGGCGGCGGGGGTGCCGAGGCGGAGGCCGAAGCCGACGGGCTGCTGCTGGACTCAGCCGTGTCCGACTTGTCGTCACCGCAACCGGCGAGTGTGACAAGTCCAGCGGGTACGGCTAGAAGAAGTGAGCGTCGGCGCACGGTGGGGGCCCTCGTTCGGTCGATCTTGGTTGATGGCGTGCGCGCTACCTTACTGACGTTTGGGCGCCGCCCGGGGTTCCGGCCCGCCCCGGATTCCGGTCGGGGCTCCGGGGGTTGTCACCCGGGGCAGCACTGTCAACATGAGAAGGGCGCCGTACGTAAAACGTACGACGCCCCACGTTGCGTTCCCGATCATGCCGGAACGCTTCGCTCATGCCGGAACGCTCCGCTCACATTCCCGCGATCAACTTCTCCACCCGGTCGTCGACGCTGCGGAACGGGTCCTTGCACAACACGGTGCGCTGCGCCTGGTCATTGAGCTTGAGATGCACCCAGTCGACCGTGAAGTCCCGGCGCTGCTCCTGAGCACGCCGGATGAAGTCGCCACGCAACCGCGCCCTAGTGGTCTGCGGGGGCACGGACTTGCCCTCGAAGATCTTCAAGTCGTTGCAGATACGGGCGGCTTGTCCCTTCCTCTCCAGGAGGTAGTAAAGACCTCGCCGACGGTGGATGTCGTGGTAGGCGAGGTCTATCTGCGCGACGCGCGGGTTGGACATGGTCATGTTGTGCTTCGCCCGGTACCGCTCGATGAGCTGGTACTTCATGACCCAGTCGATCTCGGTACCGATCCGGTCGAGGTCCCCGGACTCGATCGAGTCGAGCGTGCGGCCCCACAGTTCGAGGACCTGCTCGACCACTCCGGTGCGGATGCCGCGGCGCTCCACGAAGTCCACGGCCTTCTCGTAGTACTCGCGCTGCACGTCGAGGGCTGAGGCCTCCCGGCCGCTGGCCAGACGCACCTTGCGCCGGCCCGTGATGTCGTGGCTGACCTCGCGGATCGCCCGGATCGGGTTCTCCAGGGTCAGGTCGCGCATCACCGTGCCCGCCTCGATCATGCGCAGCACCAGGTCGGTGGCGCCGACCTTGAGGAGCATGGTCGTCTCGGACATGTTCGAGTCGCCGACGATGACGTGCAGCCTGCGGTAGCGCTCGGCGTCCGCGTGCGGTTCGTCGCGTGTGTTGATGATCGGCCGGGAGCGGGTCGTCGCGGAGCTGACACCCTCCCAGATGTGCTCGGCGCGCTGACTGACGCAGTACACGGCGCCCCGCGGGGTCTGTAGCACCTTGCCGGCACCGCAGAGGAGCTGCCTCGTCACGAGGAACGGAATGAGGATGTCTGCGAGCCGGGAGAACTCCCCGTGCCGGGCCACCAGATAGTTCTCATGGCACCCGTAGGAGTTTCCTGCCGAGTCGGTGTTGTTCTTGAACAGGTAGACGTCGCCCGCGATTCCTTCCTCGTGCAGGCGTCGTTCGGCGTCTACCAGGAGTCCTTCGAGAATGCGCTCGCCGGCCTTGTCGTGGGTGACCAGTTCGATCAGGTTGTCACATTCGGGTGTGGCGTATTCCGGATGTGATCCCACGTCGAGATACAGGCGGGCACCGTTCCGCAGAAAGACATTGCTGCTGCGGCCCCATGACACGACACGGCGGAAGAGGTACCGCGCCACCTCGTCGGGAGACAGGCGGCGCTGTCCCCTGAACGTACACGTGACGCCGTACTCGTTCTCCAGCCCGAAAATGCGGCGGTCCATGACTGAACATTACGCCCGATCCACTGACCGCAAACGGGGTTCGACGGCACGGTTTGGATCATTTTCCGATGAGACCGCAACCACCTCCGTGTTCCCGGTAGCTGCGAGGACCCGTCCCGTGGACAGCAGAACCACCAGCGCGGCGGCGCCGGCGGCCCCCGGTACGGCGTAGCCCCACACCGCCCCGCCCGACTCGACGACGGGGCCCGCCAGGCCCGTTCCGACGGACGCTCCCACAGTGAACGTGGTCACGAGCCAGGAGAACGCCTCGGTGACCGTGCCCTTGGGAGCATGCCGGTCGACGAGCACGAAAGCGCAGGCGATACAGGGCGCCAGGAACACCCCGGCGAGGGTGGTGAGGGCCGTCATGGCGACCGGACCCGGCACCAGCAGCAGTGGCACGTAACACACCGCCAGGAGAGCCACGAGGAGCCGCAGGCGCCGCTCCGGCGCACCGGTCCACTGACGTGCGCCGTACACGGTGCCACCGACGAGCGCACCGAAGCCGATCCCCGCCATCAGCCACCCGTACACCGCGTCCCCGCCATGTCCGTCCGCGTACGAGACGGAGGCGACCGTGATCGAGCCGAGCGCGATCCCGACGAACAGGAAGGCGCCGAGCAGGGCCACCAGCCCGGCCGAACGCAGCGCGCCGAGCCAGTGCGCCTCGCGCGGAGCCGACCGCCACGCGCGCGAGGGGGGCGACGCGACCACAGAAAGGGCACCCAGGACGCCTATGACGTTCAGGACGAGCAGCGCGGCCTGGGCGGACCAGAGCGCCACGCACAGCGTCACGAGCAACGGCCCGACGGTGAACATGATTTCCTGCGCCACGGCGTCCATCGCGTACGCGGTGTGCACCTGCTCCTCCTTGCGGAGGATCGAGGGCCACAGCGCCCGCAGACCGCCCTCCAGGGGCGGCGTGAAGAGCCCGGCGATCACCATGGCGACATACGCGAGCGGCAGCGGGTCCGTACCCGAGAACGCGAAGAGAGCCATCCCGAGGGCCGAGACGAGCGCGGCGGGCAACTGGACTCGCGGCTGCCCGTACAGGTCCACGAGCCGCCCGAGCAGCGGCTGCCCCACGGCGTTGGACACCCCGTACGCGGCGGCCAGCGCACCCGCCAGGCTGTACGTGCCGCCCTCCGCGCGGATGAAGAGCACGACGGCGATGGCGGCGGTCGCGTTCGGCAGCCGCCCTATGAGCGTCCCGGTGAGCAGCCGGGCCGCATGCCGCGCCCGGAGGATCTCCACATATCCCGCGGCCATGAGGCGCCCTTCTCGTAATCCCGTGGCGTCCGAAGTTTTACGTATAACTTCCTCTCCCATACGTACCATGTGCGCAGTCCGCGAGTCCAGACGAGGGAGCAGGTCGACGGTGGCACGAGGTAGCACGCGCCCCACGAGCCGGGACGTCGCCCAGGCCGCCGGGGTCTCCCAGGCCGCCGTCTCGCTGGTGCTCGGGGACAAATGGCGCGGCCGGGTCTCCGAAGCGACGGCCGAACGGGTCCGGGAAGCCGCCCAGGAACTCGGCTACCGCCCCAACCTTGCCGCCCGCAACCTGCGCCTGGGCCGCACCCGCACCGTCCTCCTCGTGGTCCCCGCCCTGACCACCGAGTTCTTCGCGGGCGTCTACACGGGCGCCGCCCGGGTGGCTGCCGAGCACGGCTTCGGCGTCGTCCTCTACCCCTCCCCCGAGGGCATCGGCCCCGCCCGCGACCCCTTCGGCTCGGCACGCGCCGCCCTGGACGGCGTGATCGCCTCCTCCATGGCCGCCGACGCCCTCACCGCAATCCGCGGCGACCAACTCCCCCTGGTCATGCTCGACAGCAACCCCGAGGGCAGCCTGGGCGCCGCAACCGTCAACCTCGACATCAAGGACGGCGTACGCCAGGTCGCCGAGCATCTCCTGGCCCTCGGCCACCGCCACTTCCTGCACCTGGCGGCCGACATCCCCTCCTGGACCTTCGAGGTACGCGCTCAGGAACTCACCACACGCCTGGCCGAGGTCCCCGGCACCCACCTCCGCACCGCCCGCGCCCCGCTCTCCATCGAGGGTGCCCTGAAGGCCGCCGAAACCGCCCTGGCAGCCCCCGGCCCCCGCCCCACCGCCCTCGTCTGCGACGACGACAACCTGGCCGCCGGCGCCTACAAGGCGGCCCGCCGTCTGCACCTCCGGATCCCCGACGACCTCTCCATCACCGGCCTGGACGACCTGGCCCTGTCCAGAGCCATCGACCCCGAACTGACCACAGTCCACCTGAACGCCGAACTCTTCGGCGAACGCGGCATGCAGGCCCTCCTGGCCGTCCTGGAGGGCCATACCCCCCTCCAAGGCGACATCCCAGTACACCTGGTCGTACGAGGCTCCACAGCCCCACCACGCCCCCCAGAGCCCTAAATCCCAGGCCCCGCCACCCCATCAGCAAGCCGAGATACCGGCAGCCGCAACCCGAGAGACCCACCACCCACGCACCCACCCGCCCACCGGCGGCAGGACCCGGATGGCCGAGAGACCGGCACCCGCCCACCGGCGGAAGGGGCCGAGGGCCGGTACATCAAATGCCCGTCGCCAACGTGGTCACACCGCCTCCAGCCCTACAACACACGACAGTGCCCCTCGGCGACGGGCGGATGTACCGGCCCCCGGCCCCGACCCCCCACCGGACCGCAGACGCCCGGACCGCAGACGCCCGGACCACAGGCGCCCGGACCACAGGCGCCCAACCCGCAGACGCCCCAAACGCCGCGCGCCCCGGCCACTACGGACCGGGGCACGCGATAAGCAAGGTCAAAGACGAGATCACTCGTCGTCCTCAGGATCCTCCGCCTCGGTAGCCGTAGACGCCCCATCCGCCTCAAGCAGCCGAGCCAACTGCCGCCCAACAATCCGCTTGAACTTCCGCTGCTGCGGCCGCGTCCGGTCCAGAATCGCCACCTCGAGCCGCTCCGCCGGAATCTCCCGCTCCCCCCCGTTCGCCTCACGCGACAGGGACTGCACGGCCAGCTTCAACGCCTCGGCAAGCGACATGCCGTCTTCATGGCGCTGATCCAGATACGTACTGATCTGCTCGGCATTACCACCCACCGCGACCGACCCGTGCTCATCCACGATCGACCCGTCGTGCGGCAGCCGGTAGATCTGGTCACCCTCGGGGGTGTCCCCCACCTCGGCGACCACGAGCTCCACCTCGTACGGCTTCTCGGCCGCACTGGAGAAGATCGTGCCCAGCGTCTGGGCATAAACGTTGGCGAGACCGCGGGCGGTCACATCGTCACGGTCGTAGGTGTAACCCCGCAGATCGGCATAACGCACGCCGCCGATCCGCAGATTCTCGTACTCGTTGTATTTGCCGGCGGCGGCAAAGCCGATCCGGTCATAGATCTCGCTGAACTTGTGCAGCGCACGGGACGGGTTCTCGCCGACGAACACGATGCCGTCGGCATACTGCAGCACAACAAGGCTGCGGCCACGGGCAATGCCCTTGCGGGCGTATTCCGCCCGGTCGGCCATCGCCTGCTGGGGTGAGACATAGAACGGCGTCGACACCGGCTATCCGTCCCTTTCTGTCGAAGTCACTGGATCACCTTCCAAGAAGTCGCTGTCAGAGCGACCACCAGGCAGCAACCACCAAGCAGCAACCACCAAGCAGTCACTACCAGGCAGCCACTGTCAGAGCAGCGCCGCCCGCGGACCGTCGGGCTGCTCAAGACGCCGCTCCAGGATCGAGCGGGCGATCTCGGAGGACTCCTCGTCGCCCAGACGGCGGAATCCGTCCTCAGTGATCACGGTGACGATCGGGTAGATCCGGCGGGCGACGTCAGGACCACCGGTCGCCGAGTCGTCGTCGGCCGCGTCGTACAGGGCCTGGACGACGAGGGTCGTGGCCTCCGCTTCGGAAAGGTCCTTGCGGTAGAGCTTCTTCATGGCACCGCGCGCGAAGACCGAGCCGGAGCCGGTGCCGGCGAAGCCGTGCTCCTCGGAGCGGCCGCCGGTGACGTCGTACGAGAAGATGCGGCCCCTCTCGCGGTCCACGTCGTAGCCCGCGAAGAGGGGGACCACGGCGAGGCCCTGCATGGCCATGCCGAGGTTCGAACGGATCATCGTGGACAGGCGGTTGGCCTTGCCCTCCAAGGAGAGCGTGGCGCCCTCCACCTTCTCGAAGTGCTCCAGCTCCAGCTGGAACAGCTTCACCATCTCGACGGCCAGACCCGCCGTACCGGCGATGCCCACCGCCGAGTACTCATCGGCCGGAAAGACCTTCTCGATGTCACGCTGCGCGATGACATTTCCCATGGTCGCCCGCCGGTCACCGGCGAGAACCACACCACCGGGGAACGTGACGGCCACGATGGTCGTGCCGTGCGGAGCCTCGATCACGCCCTGGGTGGGCGGCAGCTGCCGCCTGCCCGGGAGCATGTCCGGCTGGTGGTCGGAGAGGAAGTCCATGAAGGACGACGACCCGGGCGTCAGGAAGGCAGCCGGCAGACGCCCGGTGCTACGAGGGTTGGCTTCCACGCGATTCCTTCCACGTAGGCTGCGGCCCGCCGTCGACGGCCGAGCCGATCATCAAATCTGTGCACGGACCATACCCGCGCGAACGCCGATCATCCGTCCCGGCGCCGACCCGCTGGATCAGGCCGACTCCGGGGCGGACAACTGGCGTTATTCTCCGCCCTTTTGAACGAAGGACCTCACGAAGTCCTCAGCGTTCTCTTCGAGGACGTCATCGATTTCGTCGAGGACGGAGTCCACGTCGTCGCTCAGCTTCTCCTGGCGTTCCTTGAGGTCCTCGGAACCCTGCGCGTCCTGCGCCTGCTCCTCGGCCTCCTCGGTGGAACGCGTGGCCTTCTGCTGTCCGCCGTCGGTGTCCTTGGTCGCCATAAACCCTCACCCCGCTCGGTTCGACGTTCTTGATCAGACCCTACAAGCAGGGTCCGACATCGGCCCCGCAGTTGCTACAACGTCCGGGAGCCACCTCGATGATTCCCGGACACGGCTTCTTTCCACCCCGATCCGCCGCTCCGGCCCCTTGGGCCCGTGCGGGCCCCGCCGTGACCGCTCAGCCGCCCGACAGGACCTTGACCAGGTCTTCGGCCGTACGGCAGCGGTCGAGGAGCTCCTTGACGTGATTACGCGTTCCGCGAAGCGGCTCCAGGGTTGGGACGCGCTGGAGCGAGTCCCTGCCCGGCAGATCGAAGATCACCGAGTCCCAGGAGGCCGCCGCGACGTCGTCCGCGTACTGCTCCAGGCAGCGCCCACGGAAGTACGCGCGCGTGTCCTCCGGCGGCTTCGTACGGGCCCGCTCGACGTCCTGCTCGTCCAGGAGGCGCTTCATCTTGCCGCGCGCCGCCAGGCGGTTGTAGATGCCCTTCTCGGCCCGTACGTCGGCGTACTGGAGATCGACCAGGTGCAGCCTGGCGGCGTCCCAGTCGAGGCCGTCACGGCGCTGGTAGCCCTCCATGACCTCCCGCTTGGCGACCCAGTCGAGCTCTCCGGAGAGGCTCATCGGGTCGTTCTCCAGGCGGTTCAGGGTGTCCTCCCAGCGGAGCAGGACATCCACGGTCTGATCGTCGGCGTCCGACCCGAACCGTTCCTCCACGTACTTGCGGGCCAGCTCGAAGTACTCCATCTGGAGCTGCACAGCGGTGAGTGTCCGGCCGCTGCGGAGCGTGACCAGGCGCTTGAGTGTCGGATCGTGCGAGACCTGGTGCAGGGTGCGTACGGGCTGGTCGACCGCCAGGTCCACGGCGATGAAGCCGTCCTCGATCATCGAGAGGACCAGGGCCGTCGTGCCCAGTTTCAGATAGGTCGAGATCTCGGAGAGGTTCGCGTCGCCGATGATCACGTGCAGCCTGCGGTACTTCTCGGCGTCCGCGTGCGGCTCGTCGCGCGTGTTGATGATCGGGCGCTTCAGGGTGGTCTCCAGGCCCACCTCGACCTCGAAGTAGTCGGAGCGCTGGCTGAGCTGGAAGCCGTGCTCGTGCCCGTCCTGCCCGATACCGACGCGGCCCGCTCCGGTGACGACCTGACGTGAGACGAAGAACGGCGTGAGGTGGCGCACGATGTCCGAGAAGGGGGTCTCCCGCTTCATCAGGTAGTTCTCGTGCGTGCCGTACGAGGCGCCCTTGTTGTCGGTGTTGTTCTTGTAGAGGTGGATCGGCTGGGCGCCCGGAAGCTGGGCCGCGCGCTCCGCGGCCTCCGCCATGATGCGCTCGCCGGCCTTGTCCCACAGGACGGCGTCCAGCGGGTTGGTGACCTCCGGCGAGCTGTACTCCGGATGTGCGTGGTCCACGTAAAGCCGCGCACCATTGGTGAGGATGACATTGGCCAGGCCGATGTCCTCGTCGGTGAGCTGGCTGGAGTCGGCGGCCTCGCGGGCGAGGTCGAAGCCCCGCGCGTCCCGCAGCGGATTCTCCTCCTCGAAGTCCCAGCGGGCGCGGCGCGCCCGGTGCATCGCCGCCGCGTACGCGTTGACGATCTGGGACGAGGTGAGCATGGCATTGGCGTTCGGGTGGCCGGGGACGGAGATCCCGTACTCCGTCTCGATGCCCATTACTCGCCGTACGGTCATGCGGCCCTCCTTGCCCGGCAGTGCCCTCGGTCGGGGGCGCTGCTCAAGTACCGCTGGTGCTCCGGCGCGTGTGCGGTGCCCGTCCCCGCACTGCGCGACTCGGCGGTACGAAAGAGCCTAGAACGCCTTTGCACTGGTGGGGAGATCATTTGCGTCATTGCCTCGCTCCAGCCGTGACCCGGAAAGCAGTCGGCTGCGGGTACCCACGGAGGGCACCCGCAGCCGCCCTGTCTTTTACAGGTACTGACCGGTGTTGGCCACCGTGTCGATGGAGCGTCCGGTGTCCGCGCCCTGCTTTCCGGTGACCAGCGTACGGATGTAGACGATCCGTTCGCCCTTCTTGCCGGAGATTCGGGCCCAGTCGTCCGGGTTGGTGGTGTTCGGCAGGTCTTCGTTCTCCTTGAACTCGTCCACGCAAGCCTGGAGGAGGTGGGAGACCCGAATGCCCTTCTGGTTCTGGTCGAGGAAGGCCTTGATGGCCGCCTTCTTGGCGCGGCCGACGATGTTCTCGATCATGGCGCCGGAGTTGAAGTCCTTGAAGTACAGGACTTCCTTGTCGCCGTTGGCGTAGGTGACCTCGAGGAAGCGGTTCTCCTCGGACTCGTCGTACATGTGCTCAACGGCAGTCTGGATCATGTTGTTGACCGTGGCCGCCCGGTCGCCGCCGTGCTCACCGAGGTCGTCGGAGTGCAGCGGAAGGCGCTCTGTGAGGTACTTCGCGAAGATGTCCTTCGCCGCTTCGGCGTCCGGGCGCTCGATCTTGATCTTCACATCGAGTCGTCCGGGGCGCAGGATCGCGGGGTCGATCATGTCCTCGCGGTTCGAGGCGCCGATCACGACCACGTTCTCCAGGCCCTCGACGCCGTCGATCTCGGCGAGCAGCTGGGGGACGATGGTGTTCTCCACGTCCGAGCTGACGCCTGATCCACGGGTCCGGAACAGGGACTCCATCTCGTCGAAGAAGACGATGACGGGGGTGCCCTCGCTGGCCTTCTCACGTGCACGCTGGAAGACCAGGCGGATCTGCCGCTCGGTCTCGCCGACGTACTTGTTCAGGAGCTCGGGGCCCTTGATGTTGAGGAAGAAGCTCTTGCCGGCGCCCTGACCGGTGACCTCCGCGACCTTCTTGGCCAGCGAGTTGGCGACGGCCTTGGCGATGAGGGTCTTTCCGCATCCGGGGGGGCCGTACAGCAGGACGCCCTTGGGCGGCCGCAGTTCGTGCTCCTTGTACAGATCGGGGTGGAGGTACGGGAGCTCGACCGCGTCGCGGATCATCTCGATCTGGTTGCCCAGGCCGCCGATCTGCTCGTAGCCGATGTCCGGGACCTCTTCGAGGACGAGCTCCTCGACCTCGCTCTTCGGAACAACTTCGTAGACATAGCCGGAACGGGGTTCGAGAAGCAGGGCGTCGCCAGGGCGGATGACGACGTCCAGGAGTGGCTCGGCGAGCCGTACCACCCGTTCCTCGTCGGTGTGCCCCTGCACAAGGGCGCGCTCTCCGTCCTCAAGGATCTCCTTGAGGGTGACGATCTCGCCGATGCTCTCGTACTCCAGGGCCTCGACCACGTTGAGAGCTTCGTTGAGCATCACTTCCTGGCCGCGCCTGAGCTCTTCGAGCTCCACGCTGGGGCTGACGTTCACCCGGAGCTTGCGGCCCCCGGTGAAGATGTCCGCCGTGCCGTCCTCGTTGGCCACGAGGAAGACACCGAAGCCTGCCGGCGGCTGTGCGAGCCGGTCGACCTCTTCCTTGAGGGCCACGATCTGGTCGCGGGCCTCACGGAGCGTGTTGGCGAGCCGCTCGTTCTGTGCGGACACGCCTGCCAGATTCGTCTGCAACTCGACGATTCGCTCTTCGAGAATCCTCGTGTGTCGCGGAGAGTCGGCGAGCTTGCGTCGCAGGACGGCGATCTCCTGCTCAAGGTAGGCAATCTGCCCGGCGGGGTCATCGGACCCTCTTCCCGGGCGGATGCCGCGGTTCATGTCGTCGTCGTGGGCTGCCACGGTCCTCACCTCCTCCAAGGGGAGCTGGACGCTTCCAGACCCTACCTGGGTGGGTGTCGATTGAAACCCCTAGATCACAAAGACTGTCGGGGTGTGTCCGATCTTCACCCTTGCGCTCTCCCTCACGCCAGTGGAATACCCACCCAACATGATTGGGAAGCGGACGGAGGTAGGGTCGAAGTGTTCAACACCCGTCAGGGCTGGCCCGACTTGCAGGGATATCGGGTCACTCGGCACAGGAAACGGCAGGAGAAAGACCGTGCAGCAGGAGGCCGGAGTCGACGGCGAGGCGCTTGAGGTCTGGATCGACCAGGATCTCTGCACCGGAGACGGGATCTGCGTCCAGTACGCGCCCGAGGTCTTTGAGCTGGACATCGACGGCCTGGCGTACGTGAAGGGCTCCGGCGACGAACTGCTGCAGAACCCGGGCGCCACAACGCCCGTACCGCTGCCGCTTCTGCACGATGTGACGGACTCGGCGAAGGAGTGCCCGGGCGACTGTATCCACGTACGTCGGGTTTCGGACAGGGTCGAGGTTTACGGTCCTGACGCGGAGTGATGCCATGAGCGCCCTGTGTCACCAGTGTCTGCTTGCTCACACCCTTCGCCGCGCGGAGGGTGTTTTCATATGTCCGGAGCCGCGGAGGGCGTTCACACGCCCTGGGCTCCGGAGGGTGTCGAGCGGACGAACGCAGCGTTCTTCCACTGCCACTTGGCGAGATCCTTCACGTCCGGGCAGCAACTCGGCACGTCGGACGAGGAGTACCCGAGAAGGGTGGCGGTCACGACGCCGTCACTCAGCGCGAAGTCGGTGACGCTCAGGCGGTCCTTGGGGTCGACCAGGGTGGCCACGACGCGGGGCTTGGACTCGTCCGTGGCCTGGGTGAGGACGTAGACACCGTTGGGCGGCGTGCCCGAGCCCGCGTCGCAGCGGACCACGGCCACGGTCTCGGGGCGTCCGTCGCCGTCGAGGTCTCCGGACGCCTTCTTCTGGACGAGGACTTTCGTGGGCCCGCACTCGATCGGGAAGTCGACGGCGGACGGATCGGGGGCCGCGGCGGCGGCCAGGGCCGGCTTCGCATCGGAGCCGGCCTGAGCCGCCGTGGCCGGGTCGGGCTGCAGCAGGGAGGAGAACGCGACGACTCCGGCGACGGCGGTGGCCGTGGCGACCCACTGGATGGGGCTGGTGTGCGTGTGTGCCAATTCCGGGACGGCGGATTGCTGCACTAGGAGTGTCTCCCGTGAGGGCTGTGCCGGTGGGGGTGCCCCGCATGGTGCCACACGTCACAGTGCGGCGGAACGGCGGGGTCCGCACTTCTGACGGACATTTGGCGGACTTTTGGCGGCGCGCCAACAGGAGAGCACTGTGGCCGAGTTCCCCGGCTGTCCCGGGAACTCGGCCACAGTTGTGGTGCGTTGGTTACGTCAGCGGCTCATGCCGCCGTCGGCGTTCGGACCGGTGTAGTCGTCGCCGTAGGCGCCCTTGGAGGGCCGGCGGCGGCGCATGGGCGGTTCGACACCGTCCGCGAGGCGGCGGGCGGTGAGCAGGAAGCCGGTGTGGCCGATCATCCGGTGGTCGGGGCGGACGGCCAGGCCCTCGACGTGCCAGTTGCGGACCATCGACTCCCAGGCGGTCGGTTCGTTGAAGGAACCGATCTCGCGGATGGACTCGACGGTCCGCGCGAGCTGGGTGGTGGTGGCGACGTAGCAGCAGAGGATGCCGCCGGGGACGAGCGCCTTGGAGACGGCCTCCAGGCACTCCCAGGGGGCCAGCATGTCGAGGATGACGCGGTCCACGTCGGTGTCCGACAGGTTGTCCTGGAGGTCGCCGACGGTGAGCTGCCAGGCGGGGTGCTTGTCGCCGAAGTAGCGCTCCACGTTCTGCTGGGCGATCTCGGCGAAGTCCTCGCGGCGCTCGTAGGAGTGCAGCATTCCCTGGTCGCCGATGGCGCGCAGCAGGAAGGCACTGAGTGAGCCGGAGCCGACACCCGCCTCCACGACACGGGCGCCGGGGAAGATGTCGGCGAAGGCCAGGATCTGACCCGCGTCCTTGGGGTAGACCACGGCGGCGCCGCGGGGCATGGACAGGACGTAGTCGGGGAGCAGGGGGCGCAGCGCGAGATAGGCGACGTTCCCCGTGGTGCGGACAACGCTGCCCTCGGGAGCACCGATCAGCTCGTCGTGCGGGAAAGAACCCTTGTGGGTGTGAAAGTTCTTTCCGGCCTCGAGCGTGAACGTGTAGTGGCGGCCCTTGGGGTCGGTCAGCTGAACCTGGTCCCCGACCTTGAAGGGCCCGCGCCTGCGGGCGGCACCGGTCGGTTCGGACATGTGACCAGCCTACCGGTCCGGCAAGGAGCACCCGACCACCGCCCGGAGCACCGCTAGGTCCTGTCGTCACCTTCCCGTCGTCGCCCGGAGGGCGGCCTCGCGCCCGCTGCGCCAGCAGCCTGTGTCGCAGTAGGTGCGTGCTCTCGGTGTGCCGGGCGTGGACCCTCGTACCGGACGTACTTGGGTCTGCGCCCAGTGCGGCGAGAGGGCGTGCATGGCGTCGCGAGGCAGACGGGAATGGGACGACAGGACCTAGGCGGGCCGGGCCATGGCTTTCACGAAGGCGCGCTCCACGTCGGCGGCGGACAGGACGCCGTAGATCTCGCCGGAGTCCTCGATGACCAGGTACTCGGTGGCGGGGTTGGCGCGCAGGGCGTCGAGGAGGTCCTCGCCGGCGAGCTCGGCGGAGACCCGCATGCCGTCGGTGAGGTCCTGGGCGAGGCCACTGACCGCGACCCAGGGACGGCGGTGTTCGGGTACGCCGACGATGGCGGCCTCACGCACCAGGGAGAGTGGCTGGCCGTCGGCGTCGACCACGACCAGGGCCCGGGCGCCGGCGTCGTTGGCGCGGCGCAGCGCTTCCGAGAGCGGGGTGCTGGTCTCGACGGGGACCGCGCGCCGGGTGAGCGCGCGGGCGCGCAAGTCCGGGAGGTGCTCGCGCAGGCGGGCCATCCGGAGGCTGTTGCCGGCGCCGGTCCAGATGATGGCGGCGAGGATGGCGGCGAGCAGGGCGTCCGTGACGGTGTCCATGCCGCCGATGTCGGCGGGGGCCCCGCCGATCGCGCCGGACTGGGTGAGCAGGGGCAGTCCGATGAGTACGGCGACGGCGAGGGCGCGGCCCACCCAGGCGGCGGCGATCGTGCCGCTCATCGGCCTGCCGGTGATCTTCCAGACCACCGCGCGGAGCATCCGGCCGCCGTCGAGGGGCAGTCCGGGCAGCAGGTTGAAGGCGGCCACGATGAGGTTGGAAATCATCAGGCCGCCCAGCAGGACACCCGGCACGGTGCCCGGGTCGACGGTCTGCATGGCGAGGTAGAAGACGCCCGAGAGGACGAGGGAGAGCAGCGGCCCGACGAAGGCCAGGACGAACTCCCGGCCCGGGGTCTCGGACTCCTTCTCGATCTCCGATACCCCGCCGAAGAACTGCAGCTGGATCCGGCGCACCGGCAGCCCGAAGCGCAGGGCGGCGACCGTGTGGGCCAACTCGTGGACGAGTACGGAGGCGTAGAAGGCGACCGCGAAGAAGAGAGAGACGAGGTAGCGCAGGGCGCCGAGTTCGGGCAGCACCCGGTCGAGCTGGCCGCCGAACACCCAGGTGATCAGGGCGGCGACGAGAAACCAACTGGGCGCGACGTACACGGGCACCCCGAACGGGCGGCCCATGAGCAGTCCACCGCCGGGCCCCTTCTCGCGGCGCGGCGACCGCCCCTTGCCGGACCCGGACTCGGCACGTGTCCTGACACCGTCCTCGGCCCCGGCTTCACGTGCAGCACCGGCGTCCGGACGGGCGTCGTCAGTGGGGGCTCGGCCGACTTGGGGCTCGTCCGAAGGACGGGGGGTGGCGGGCTCGGTCCCCGCCACGGGTCGGGAGGTGTCCGCAGGCTCATCCGAAGGACGCGAGATGGCCACAGACTCATCCGAAGGACCGGAGGTGGTCGCAGGCTCACCCGGGGCGGCCGAGGCGGGCTCGGTCCCGGCCGCGGGCCGGGGAACCTCGGCGTCGGCGTCCGGCTCCGTAGGGGTGGGCCCGGTGGAGCCCTCCGGGCGTTCCCGTTCTGGGCGCGTGGCGTCCGCGGCCGGGCCGCCGGAGGCCTGGGGCCCCTCGTGGCGCTCGGTCGCTTCGTCGGTACCGGAGCGCGGCTTCCCGCTCTCGCCGCTCTCGTCCACGATGTCCCCTTGTTCGAAGCGTCCTCCGCTCCCGATCATGCAGAGCAGGGTCTGTGGTCGATGGTATGCGGCCGTCGCGGCACGTTCCGCCCCGGCACCCCCTCTGTTTTCCGCGGTGTTGCAGGAGCCGCTGCCGTATCACTGTCAGTGGCGAGCCGTAAGGTCTGTCGTCATGGAAACCAGCACCGAGGGCGCGGCCGGGACCGGCACCGCGGACGCACCCGCCGAAGCCGTGGCGACGGTGGCGGCCCTGCCGCCCGTGTCCCTGTCGCCGTCGCGCGCCAGCGACTTCATGCAGTGTCCGCTGCTCTACCGGTTCCGGGTGATCGACAAGCTCCCCGAGAAGCCGAGCGAGGCGGCCACCCGCGGCACGCTGGTGCACGCGGTGCTCGAGCGGCTCTTCGACGCACCGGCGACGGAGCGTACGGCGCCGCGGGCGAAGTCCTTGATCCCCGGCCAGTGGGACAGACTGCGCGAGACCCGGCCGGAGGTCGTGGAGCTGTTCGCCGACGACCCCGAGGGCGAGCGACTGGCGCGCTGGCTCACCGAGGCCGAGCAGCTGGTGGAGCGCTGGTTCACGCTGGAGGACCCGACCCGGCTGGAGCCCGCCGAGCGGGAGCTGTTCGTCGAGGCGCAACTCGACTCCGGGCTCAAGCTGCGCGGCATCATCGACCGCGTCGACGTGGCGCCGACGGGCGAGGTGCGGATCGTCGACTACAAGACAGGCAAGGCCCCCAGGCCGGAGTACGCCGAGGGTGCCCTGTTCCAGATGAAGTTCTACGCCCTGGTGGTGTGGCGGCTGAAGCAGGTGGTCCCGCGCCGGCTCCAGCTCGTCTATCTCGGCAGCGGCGACGTAGTGACGTACGACCCGGTGATCGCGGACCTGGAGCGCGTCGAGCGCAAGCTGCACGCGCTGTGGGAGGCGATCCGGGAGGCCACCGACTCGGGTGACTGGCGGCCCCGGCCCACCAAGCTCTGTGGCTGGTGCGACCACCAGCCGGTATGTCCGGAATTCGGCGGTACTCCCCCGCCGTATCCTCTGCCGGTCAGGGCGCCGGAGTCCGGGGGCGCCCAGCAGGGCAGAATGGGGCCGGACTAGCGAAGGAGACTCACGTGGCCATCCGCGTCCTACTCGTCGACGACCAACCGCTGTTGCGCACCGGCTTCCGGATGATCCTGGAAGCGGAGCAGGATCTTGCGGTCGTCGGCGAGGCCGGTGACGGTCTCCAGGCACTCGACCAAGTCCGTGCCCTGCAGCCCGATGTGGTTCTGATGGACATCCGTATGCCGAGGATGGACGGCGTCGAGGCGACCCGGCAGATCACCGGCCCCGGCCGGGACGGTCCGGCGAAGGTGCTGGTGCTGACGACCTTCGACCTCGACGAGTACGTGGTGGAGGCGCTGCGCGCGGGCGCCAGCGGCTTTCTGCTCAAGGACGCGCCGGCCAACGAGCTGGTGCAGGCGATCCGGGTGGTCGCCTCGGGCGAGGCGCTGCTCGCGCCGAGCATCACGCGCCGCCTGCTCGACAAGTACGCGAGCCATCTGCCGTCCGGCGACGACCCGGTGCCGGACACACTGCACACGCTGACCGAGCGCGAGGTCGAGGTGCTGAAGCTGGTGGCCCGCGGACTGTCCAACGCCGAGATCGCTGCCGACCTGTTCGTCAGCGAGACCACGGTCAAGACGCACGTGGGGCACGTCCTGACCAAGCTGGGGCTGCGCGACCGGGTGCAGGCCGCGGTGTACGCGTACGAGAGCGGGTTGGTGCGCCCCGGCGCACAGTAACCGCACGCACGGCACAGAGGGCGGCCCCTTTCTCCTGGAGGAAGGGGCCGCCCTCTGTGTACGCCGGTCCATGTACGCCGGTCTGTGTACGCCGGGCCGGGATCAGTCCTTGCTGATCTCCCAGAAGCGGAAGACCGTCGAGGCGTCGAGGCAGTACTCCAGGCCGTAGACGTTGTCGCGGACGACCGCGTACTGCTTGGCCTGCCAGAGCGGGATGAGCGGCAGTTCGTCGGCCACGATGTCCTGGAGCTTGCCGTAGTCGGCTTCGGTCGAGCCGCGGTTGCTCTCGGCGGCGGTCTCCGGGATGAGCTGTCCGGTGATCGTGCTGTCGGTGTAGTTGTTGCTCAGCACGTTGCCCTCGCCGAAGAAGGGGGCCGTGAAGTTGTCCGGGTCCGGGTAGTCGGGCACCCAGCCCTTCACGTACACGCCGTACTTGCCGCTGGCGATGTCCTTCTCGTACTGGTCGAAGGCGACGGACTTGACGGTCGCGTCGAAGAGACCGCTGGCGTTGAGCTGCTCGGCTATCGCCCTGAACTCCTGGTCGGTGGAGGGCCCGTAGCGCGACGGCGTCGACCAGAGGGTCAGCTTCACCTTGTCGGTGATGCCGTCGGCGCGCAGCTCGGCCTCGGCCTTGGACCGGGAGGGGCTGGCGCCGTAGGTGTCGAAGAAGGCCGTGTTGTGGCCCACGATGCCGGCCGGGATGATCGAGTAAAGCGGTGTCGCCGTGTCCTTGTAGACCTCGTCGACCAGGGCCTGGCGGTCGAGCAGATAGGCGACGGCCTTGCGCACCGAGAGCTTGCCCGCCACCGGGTCGTTCATGTTGAAGACCAGGTGCTGCACCTCGGCGCTGGTGCCCTCGACGACGTTGACGCCCGTGCCGGTGGAGGTGTCGTTCTCGATGTCCGCGATGTCGTCGGCGGCGAGGCCTCGGTAGGCGATGTCGATCTCGTTGCTCTCCAGGGCTTTCTTCAGCGCGGTCCGGTCGCCGTGGAAGAACTTCAGTGTCACACCGGAGTTCTTGACCTTGGCGGTCCCCCGGTAGCTCGTGTTGACGGAGAAGACGGCCTCGTCCTTGCCATACGAGTCCAGCTTGTACGGGCCCGAGCCGACCGCCTTGTTGTCGGTACGCAGACCGTTGTCGGCGTACTGCCGGTGGTCCACGATCGAGCCGGCGCCGGAGGCGATCTTGCTGGGGAAGGTGGCGTCGGCGTACTTGAGCTTGAAGACGACGGTCTTGGCGTCCGGTGTCTCCACCTGGTCGAGCATGGGGAACATGATCGCGGGACCGGCGTCGTCGTTGATCTTCAGCATGCGGTCGAAGGAGAACTTGACGTCCTCGGAGGTGAGCGCGTCACCGTTGCTGAACTTCAGCCCGCTCTGCAAAGTGCACGAGTAGACCGTCGTGGTGGCGTCTATGAACGAGCACTCCTTGGCGGCCTCCGGCTCCGGCTCCGTACCGCCCTTGGGGAAGCTCAGCAACGACTGGAAGACGTTGTTGAACAACAACCACGAGCCCGGGTCGTAACCAGACGCCGGGTCGGTGGCCAGGACGTCGTCGGACATCCCCATCACGATGGAGGAGCCGGTGCCCCCCGAGCCGCCGGACTGCGAACCGCAGCCGGTGAGCAGGCCGACAGCCAGCCCTGTCGTGACGGACAGGACTGGCCACTGATTGCGGAGGTTCACGTGCTGCGCCTTGTCGTTGGTCCTCGGGGGTGGCCGGAACTCGCCGATGCCGGGCCCGGCATCGGGCCCGGCGAGGGCAGGTCCGTCAGCCGCTCACTCCACGACCGAGCTCCCACAGCTGCAGGGTCGAGGAGGAGTTGAGCGCCCACTCGGCGCCGGTGATGTCGTCCCGCGCGGCGATGTACTGCTTGCCCTGCCACAGCGGCAGCATGGGTACGTCGTCGGCCACGATGTCCTGGATCTCGGTGATGCTCTTCGAAGCGGTGAGACGGTCGGCCTCGCGGCGGGACTCCGGGATCAGGGTGCTGCGGATCTCGGTGTTCGCGTAGGGCGAGCCGAGGAAGTTGTCCTTGTCGAGGAACGGCGCCAGGTAGTTGTCGGCGTCCGGGAAGTCCGGGAACCAGCCCATGCCGTAGACCTGGTACTCGCCCTTCTGCTCAGCCGGGCGGAACGTCTCCCAGGGCGCGCCCTTGATGTCGACGTCGAACAGGCCGCTGGCGTTGAGCTGCTGCTTCAGCTGCTCGAACTCGTCGGCGGTGACCGAGCCGTAGTGGTCGGTCGTGTAGTTCAGGGTGAGCTTCACCGGTGTGGTGATGTCGGCCTGCTCCAGCAGCGTCTTGGCCTTGCTCACGCTCGGCTCGCCGTACTTGTTGAAGAACGAGTTGGAGTGGCCGGTGATGGTGGCCGGGACCAGCGAGTAGAGCGGGTCGGCCGAGGTGCCGTAGACCTTGGAGACGAGCTCGCCGCGGTTGATGACCTGGGCCATGGCCTGGCGGACCGCCGCGGACTTCACCGAGGGGTCGTCTGTGTTGAAGGCCAGGTAGCGGATCTCAAGGCCGGGCATCTCGATCAGGTCGATGTTGCTGTCCGTGGCGCTGCCGAGCTTCTTGATCTGCTCCGGCGTCATCGAGCGGGTCATCAGATCGATGTCGCCCTTGTTCAGCGAGTCGCCCATCGTGTCGGCGTCCGCGAAGGAACGCATCTCGACCTGGCTGTTCTTGATCGACAGAACACCCTTGTAGTTGGGGTTCTTGGTGAAGACGGCGTTGACGAGCTCGTCGTCCTTCACCTCGGCCTTGAACGTGTATGGGCCGGAGCCGTCGATGCTGAAGCCGTCGCGCAGCTTGCCCTTGTCGTAGTCGTCGGGGTTGACGATGCCGGCGACCGGGGTCGACAGCTTGAAGGGGAAGGTGGCGTCCGCGGTCTTGAGGTGGAAGATCACGTCGCGGTCGCCCTGGGTCTCGACGGTGTCGATGGTGGACAGCAGCGCGAACACACCACTGTCGGCCTGGATCGACAGGGCCCGGTCGATCGAGAACTTGACGTCATTCGCGGTGACGGGATCGCCGTTCGCGAACTTCAGATCTTTGCGCAGCTTGCAGGCGTAGCGCTCGTTGCCCGTGTCGGTGAAGCCGCATTCCTCGGCGGCCTCGGGCTGTGGTTCGCCGTCACCGCGCGGAATGATCATCAGCGTCTGCACGGTCTGGCGGAGAATGTTCCAGGTACCGACGTCGTACGCGTACGCCGGGTCGACGGGAGCGGGGGCATCCTTCGATGCGATGAACCGGTCGGTGGTGCCGACAACGATCGGGTCGCCACTGCCGCTCCCGCCGTCGGACCCCCCACACGCGGCGAGCACCGGGGCGAGCAGGCCGATCACGGCCGGCAGCACCAAAGTCTTGCGGTTCATGCTCGAGTTTCTCCAGAGCTGTAGATTCCGCGAGCCCGGCATGCAGGGGTGGTGCTGCGGGTCACGGGGATACGGCGATGTTCTCGCGACGACATTAGTCCGCACCGCCACCCCGGCTCCCAGGGACTGGAGTTGAGTTCCCATCACGCTGTGATACCGGGCATGGACACACCGACAACCCGACAGCGGAAGGATTCGTGCAGCGATTCACCAATCAGGACACAAGGGCACGTCACCCACCCCTGGATGGGAGTTGGCGGCATATGCCAGACCCGATGTCGACCCCTGGTTGAGTGGCGAACGTCACACAGGTAACTCAGGTAGAGGGCACCGGAATTCGGCCATCCAGCCCTCGTTCAATTTCCTCGGCGGATTCACCGCGGATCCACCGAGGGGCACTCGGGGCCCCTCGCGTATTCAGTTCCGCACGCTGGGTGAACGCCTAGCGCATTTCCGTCATCAGGCCCCGGAGAAAAGGCAGGTCGACCTCTTCCAGAGAGGCCACGACCGTGCGTCGGGCCGCCGGCGCGATGGGAGCCAGGGAGGGAACCGCGACCACCCGGCAGCCGGCCGCCTCGGCGGCGGCGACCCCCGTCGCGGTGTCCTCGATGACAGCGCACCGGGCCGGTGTCGCGCCCAGTCCCGCGGCCGCCAGCAGATACGGGTCGGGGAACGGCTTGGTCCGCTCCACCTCGTCGCCCGCCACGGTGAGCGCGAAGTACTGGGGACCGATGGAGGCCAGGATGCGGTCGATGATCCGCCGGTGCGAGGCGGAGACCAGGGCGGTGGGAATCTCGTGCGCCGCCAGCTCGGCGAGCAGTCTGGCCGCCCCCGGCATCAGCGGCAGCGAGTGGCCGATCCGGGCCTCGAAGCCGTCGTTCAGCAGCACCGTGAGCTCGGCGAGGGTGATGTCGGCTCCCGTGGCCTCGATGAGGAACCCGCCGCTGCGGGTCATCGGACCTCCGATCACCACATGCCGCCAGGAGTCGTCGAGCACATGGCCGAGGGATGCGAAGACCTCTGCTTCGACGTCCCACCAGAAGCCCTCGGTGTCCACCAGAGTGCCGTCCATGTCGAGGAGCACAGCCTCCAGGGCAGAGCCTTCGGCCGTACGGGTACCGAGCGCGGGGACAGTGCTTGTCATCCTGGCGCACCTCCTTGAGGGACAACCAGGCCGGTCGCCCCTCTGTAGCAAGGGGGCAACCGGCCTGCGGTGGACCGACCAGTCTACGTCGTGTCCGATCAGCGCGCGTTAAAGTACTTCGCCTCCGGGTGGTGGATCATGATCGCGTCCGTGGACTGCTCCGGGTGGAGCTGGAACTCCTCGGAGAGCACGACGCCGATGCGCTCCGGCTCAAGCAGCTGAGCGATCTTGGCGCGGTCCTCCAGATTGGGGCAGGCACCGTAGCCGAGGGAGAAGCGGGCGCCCCGGTACTTCAGGGCGAACATGTCCTCCATCGCGTCCGGGTCCTCGCCGGAGAAACCGAGTTCGGAGCGCACCCGGGCGTGCCAGTACTCGGCGAGGGCCTCGGCCAACTGGACCGACAGGCCGTGCAGTTCGAGGTAGTCCCGGTAGGAGTTGGACTCGAAGAGTTTGGCGGTCTCCTCGCCGATCCGCGAGCCCATGGTGACGACCTGGAGGCCGACGACGTCGGTCTCGCCGGACTCCTCCGGGCGGAAGAAGTCGGCCAGGCACAGCCGACGGCCGCGGCGCTGGCGAGGGAAGGTGAAGCGGGTGCGCTCGTTGCCCTGTTCGTCCAGGATGATCAGGTCGTCGTCCTTGGAGACGCACGGGAAGTAGCCGTAGACGACGGCCGCTTCCAGCAGGTTGTCGGTCTGCAGCTTGTCCAGCAGGCCGCGCAGCCGGGGCCTGCCCTCGGTCTCGACCAGTTCCTCGTACGTCGGCCCGTCGCCCGCGCGTGCCTGCTTCAGGCCCCACTGGCCCTTGAACAGCGCGCCCTCGTCGAGCCAGGAGGCGTACTCCTTGAGCTGGATGCCCTTGATGACGCGGGTGCCCGCGAAGGGCGGGGTAGGCACCGGGTTGTCGATGGCGACGTCGGAACGCACATGCCCCTCTTCCGGGCGCTCCTCGACCTCGGTGACCGCGGCCGCGGGCCGCACCCGGCGCTGCTTCAGCTCGGGCAGCACCGCTCCGGGCACCCCCCGCTTCACCCCGATCAGCGCGTCCATCAGGCGCAGGCCCTCGAAGGCGTCGCGGGCGTAGCGAACCTCGCCCTGGTAGATCTCGTACAGGTCCTGCTCGACGTACGCCCTGGTCAGTGCTGCGCCGCCGAGGATCACCGGGTAGTCGGCGGACATTCCACGCTGGTTGAGCTCCTGAAGGTTCTCCTTCATGATCACCGTGGACTTGACCAGCAGTCCTGACATGCCGATGACGTCGGCCCGGTGCTCCTGGGCGGCGTCCAGGATCGCCGAGACCGGCTGCTTGATGCCCAGGTTGACGACGTTGTAGCCGTTGTTGGACAGGATGATGTCGACGAGGTTCTTGCCGATGTCGTGGACGTCGCCGCGGACCGTGGCCAGCACGATGGTGCCCTTGCCCTCCGCGTCCGACTTCTCCATGTGCGGCTCCAGGTAGGCCACCGCGGTCTTCATGACCTCGGCGGACTGGAGCACGAACGGAAGCTGCATCTGGCCGGAGCCGAAGAGCTCACCGACCACCTTCATGCCGTCCAGGAGCGTTTCGTTGACGATGTCGAGGGCGGGACGGAGCTCCAGGGCGTCGGCCAGATCCTGTTCGAGGCCGTTCTTCTCGCCGTCGATGATGCGCCGCTTGAGCCGCTCGTCCAGCGGGAGGGCGGCCAGTTCCTCGGCCCTGCCCGCCTTCAGCGACTTGGTGGTGGCGCCCTCGAACAGCGCCATCAGCTTCTGCAGCGGGTCATACCCCTCGGCGCGACGGTCGTAGATCAGGTCCATGGCCGTCTGGACCTGCTCGTCGTCGAAGCGCGCGATCGGCAGGATCTTCGACGCGTGGACGATCGCCGAGTCCAGACCCGCCTTGACACACTCGTCGAGGAAGACCGAGTTCAGCAGGACGCGGGCGGCCGGGTTGAGGCCGAAGGAGATGTTGGACAGGCCCAGGGTGGTCTGTACGTCCGGGTGGCGGCGCTTGAGTTCGCGGATGGCCTCGATGGTGGCGATGCCGTCCTTGCGGGACTCCTCCTGGCCGGTGCAGATGGTGAAGGTCAGGGTGTCGATGAGGATGTCCGCCTCGTGGACGCCCCAGTTCGTCGTCAGGTCCTCGATCAGCCGCTGGGCGATGGCGACCTTGTGCTCGACGGTGCGGGCCTGGCCCTCCTCGTCGATGGTCAGCGCGATCAGCGCGGCGCCGTGCTCGCGGGCCAGTTGGGTGACCTTCGCGAAGCGGGACTCGGGGCCGTCGCCGTCCTCGTAGTTGACCGAGTTGATGACCGCCCGGCCGCCCAGCTTCTCCAGGCCCGCGCGGAGCACGTCGACCTCGGTGGAGTCCAGCACGATCGGCAACGTGGAGGCGGTGGCGAAGCGGCCGGCCAGCTCCTTCATGTCGGCGACACCGTCACGGCCGACATAGTCGACGCAGAGGTCGAGCATGTGCGCGCCCTCACGGATCTGGTCGCGGACCATCTCCACGCAGTCGTCCCAGCGGGCCTCCAGCATCGCCTCACGGAACTTCTTCGACCCGTTGGCGTTCGTCCGCTCGCCGATCGCCATGTAGGCGGTGTCCTGACGGAACGGCACCGTCTGGTAGAGGGAGGCGGCACCCGGCTCCGGGCGCGGGTCGCGGGTCCCCGGCGCCATGTCGCGCACGCGCTCGACAACCTGGCGCAGGTGCTCGGGCGTCGAACCGCAGCAGCCGCCGACCAGTTGGAGGCCATAGTCGCGTACGAAGGTCTCCTGCGCGTCGGCCATCTCGGGTGCGGTCAGCGGGAAGTAGGCGCCGTCCTTGGTCAGTACGGGCAGACCGGCGTTCGGCATGCACATCAGCGGCGTACGCGAGTGGCGGGCCAGATAGCGCAGGTGCTCGCTCATCTCGGCCGGACCGGTGGAGCAGTTCAGCCCGATCAGGTCGATGCCGAGCGGCTCAAGCGCGGTGAGCGCCGCGCCGATCTCCGAGCCGAGCAGCATGACGCCCGTGGTCTCGAAGGCGAGCGAGCAGATCAGCGGCACTTCCAGGCCGAGGGCCTCCATCGCGCGGCGCGCGCCGACCAGGCTGGACTTGGTCTGGAGGAGGTCCTGCGTGGTCTCCACGATCAGGGCGTCCGCGCCGCCGGCGAGCAGGCCCTCGGCGTTCTTCTGGTAGCCGTCGCGCAGGACGTCGTACGCGATGTGGCCGAGCGACGGCAGCTTGGTGCCCGGTCCGATCGAACCGAGGACCCAGCGCTGGCGGCCGTCCTTGGCGCCGAACTCGTCGGCGACCTCGCGGGCGATCCGGGCGCCCGACTCGGACAGTTCGAAGATGCGGTCGGCGATCTCGTACTCGGTCGCCGCCGAGTGGTTGGCGCCGAAGGTGTTGGTCTCCACGCAGTCGACGCCCACGGAGAAGTACTCCTCGTGGACGGACCGGACGATGTCGGGGCGGGTGAGGTTCAGGATTTCATTGCAGCCCTCGAGCTGCTGGAAGTCCTCCAGAGTCGGGTCCTGCGCCTGGAGCATCGTGCCCATCGCTCCGTCGGCCACCACGACGCGGGTGGCGAGGGCCTGGCGGAGTGCTCCGGCACGCGCCCGGCTCTCGGCAAGCTCGGACGAAAGGGACGGGTTCGGCAACGAGGCCATGAAGATGCTCCCTGGAGTGCGACGGCTGTCGGCTTTGCGCTTCCCATGGAACGCGCACCCGGTCAGGGTAGCCCGGAGCACGGCCATAGGGTCGGGGCGTCCAGGAGACGGACGGGCGTGGCGGATGCGGCTGCGGTGTCCGGACGGACGAAATATGTGGCGACCATCCATTAGCGGGAGGTCAACAGGGAACGGTAGTGTTCGACATTGCCGAACTGCGGCAGTGAATCGACCGCCGACGGTCGAAGGGGACGGAGGCAGCACGGCGATGGCACGGAACATCCAGTCGCTCGAACGGGCGGCAGCGATGCTGCGGCTCCTCGCGGGCGGCGAGCGACAGCTCGGTCTGTCCGACATCGCCTCCTCGCTCGGCCTGGCGAAGGGTACGGCCCACGGCATCCTGCGCACTCTTCAGCAGGAGGGCTTCGTCGAACAGGACGGTCTCTCCGGGCGCTATCAGCTGGGCGCCGAGCTGCTCCGGCTCGGCACCACCTATCTCGACGTGCACGAGCTGCGGGCGCGCGCCCTGGTCTGGACGGACGATCTGGCCCGCTCCAGCGGTGAGAGCGTCTATCTGGGCGTGCTGCACCAGCAGGGCGTGCTGATCGTGCACCACGTGTTCCGGCCGGACGACAGCCGCCAGGTCCTGGAGGTCGGGGCCATGCAGCCGCTGCACTCCACGGCGCTGGGCAAAGTCCTGTCCGCATACGACCCGGTGGCGCACAGCGAGGTCCTGGAGGCCGAGCGCAAGGCGTTCACGGCGCGCACCGTGAGCGAGCTGGAGCAGTTCGAGGGCGTGCTCGACCTGACCCGCGCGCGCGGGTACGCGGACGACGTCGAGGAGACCTGGACAGGCGTCGCCTCGGTCGCCGCCCCCATCCACAACCGGCGGCGGATGCCGGTCGGCGCGGTCGGCATCGCCGGGGCCGTGGAGCGGGTCTGCACGGACGGGGAGCTGCGCCCCGAGCTGATCGCGGCGGTACGGGACTGCGCCCGCGCGGTGTCGCGGGACCTGGGCGCCGGGCGCTTCTGAAACCCACAGATTTCTTACGTTCGTACAGGAGAAGGCCGGGATGCCAAGGGCGTCCCGGCCCTCGTCGTTCGCTCGCAAGATCGATGGCTCACAGCAATCGATAACGATCGTGTTTTCGATAACAGTGCTCTTGACGTGCCGGTAACACGAGAGCGAGACTCCCGTCCATCGGTCGGCATTGTCGAACAACTAACGGCAATACGCGTTAGAGTGTGACAACGCCAAGGGCCGCATCGCTCTCTCTCCCTGAGAGCACGAACCACCGGAGGGACCCGGGGTTCGGCTTCCCCTGGACGAACGACAAAGGAGTCGCGGGTGTCCAGCTCCGACATCTTCATCGGCGAGACCATCGGTACCGCCGTTCTCATCCTGCTGGGCGGTGGCGTGTGCGCCGCCGTCACGCTGAAGGCCTCCAAGGCACGCAACGCCGGATGGCTGGCCATCGCCTTCGGGTGGGGCTTCGCGGTACTGACCGCGGTCTACATCTCGGCGCCCCTTTCCGGCGCACACCTCAACCCGGCCGTGACTCTCGCGCTCGCCATCAAGGACGGCGGATGGGACAACGTCCCCATCTACTGGGGCGGCCAGCTGCTCGGCGCCATGATCGGTGCCACCCTGGTCTGGGTCGCGTACTACGGCCAGTTCCACGCGCACCTCACCGACCCCGAGGTCGTCGGCGAGCCGGGCGAGAAGGTCGTCAAGACCAAGGCCGTCGAGGCCGAGGAGAAGGGCGCGGGCCCCGTGCTCGGCATCTTCTCCACCGGCCCGGAGATCCGGAAGGCGTGGCAGAACCTCGCCACCGAGATCATCGGCACCTTCGTGCTCATCCTGGCGATCCTCACGCAGGGCCTGAACGGCAACGGCGACGGCCTCGGCACCCTGGGCGCCCTGATCACCGCGCTCGTCGTGGTGAGCATCGGCCTCTCCCTCGGTGGCCCGACCGGCTACGCGATCAACCCGGCCCGTGACCTCGGCCCGCGCATCGTGCACGCCCTGCTCCCCCTGCCCAACAAGGGCGGTTCCGACTGGAGCTACGCCTGGATCCCGGTCGTCGGTCCACTGATCGGCGGCGCGATCGCTGCGGGCATCTACAACGTCGCCTTTGCTTAGAGCACCGCTTGTGAGCACCGTTTGTGAGCACCGCCCGAGAGCCGCACGCTTCACTGCACCGCTTCACACAGCACCGCCGCAGAGCACAGCGCCGTAGATACAGCCCCTTCACACGGAATCTTCAGGAGCACACCGTGACCGAAGCACAGACCACAGGCACTTCCTCCCACGGCACAGGGCCGTTCATCGCCGCGATCGACCAGGGCACCACGTCCAGCCGCTGCATCGTCTTCGACCGGGACGGCCGTATCGTCTCCGTCGACCAGAAGGAGCACGAGCAGATCTTCCCGAAGCCGGGCTGGGTCGAGCACGACGCCACCGAGATCTGGACCAACGTCCAGGAGGTCGTCGCCTCAGCCATCGAGAAGGCCGGCATCACCCGCGACGACATCAAGGCCATCGGCATCACCAACCAGCGTGAGACCACGCTGCTGTGGGACAAGAACACCGGTGAGCCCGTATACAACGCCCTCGTCTGGCAGGACACCCGCACCGACGCGCTCTGCAAGGAGCTCGGCCGCAATGTCGGCCAGGACCGCTTCCGCCGCGAGACGGGCCTGCCGCTCGCCTCGTACTTCGCGGGGCCCAAGGCCCGCTGGCTGCTCGACAACGTCGAGGGCCTGCGTGAGCGCGCCGAGGCCGGCGACATCCTCTTCGGCACCATGGACAGCTGGGTCATCTGGAACCTGACGGGCGGTGTCAACGGCGGCAGGCACGTCACCGACGTCACCAACGCCTCCCGCACCATGCTGATGAACCTGCACACCATGAAGTGGGACCCGAAGATCGCCGAGTCCATCGGCGTTCCGCTGAACATGCTGCCCGAGATCCGCTCCTCCGCCGAGGTCTACGGCGAGATCACCGGCGGCAGGCTCGGCGAGCTGCTCGGCGGCATCCCCGTCGCCTCCGCGCTCGGCGATCAGCAGGCGGCCCTGTTCGGCCAGACCTGTTTCTCCGAGGGCGAGGCCAAGTCCACGTACGGCACCGGCACCTTCATGCTGATGAACACCGGTGAAAAGATCATCAATTCCTACAGCGGGCTGCTGACCACCGTGGGCTACCAGATCGGCGACCAGAAGCCGGTCTACGCCCTTGAGGGCTCCATCGCCGTCACGGGTTCGCTGGTGCAGTGGATGCGCGACCAGATGGGCCTGATCAAGTCCGCCGCCGAGATCGAGACGCTCGCGTCCTCGGTCGAGGACAACGGAGGTGCCTACTTCGTGCCGGCCTTCTCCGGCCTGTTCGCCCCGTACTGGCGTCCGGACGCCCGCGGCGTGATCACCGGGCTGACCCGCTATGTCACCAAGGCGCACATCGCACGCGCCGTCCTGGAGGCCACCGCCTGGCAGACCCGTGACGTCAGCGACGCCATGACCAAGGACTCGGGCGTCGAGCTCACGGCCCTCAAGGTCGACGGCGGCATGACCTCCAACAACCTGCTGATGCAGACCCTGGCCGATGTCCTGGACGCCCCCGTGGTGCGCCCGATGGTCGCCGAGACCACCTGCCTCGGCGCCGCCTACGCCGCCGGTCTCGCCGTCGGCTTCTGGACCAACACCGAGGACCTGCGCGCCAACTGGCGCCGGGCCGCGGAATGGACCCCCAACATGGCCGCGGAGACGCGTGACCGTGAGTACAAGAGCTGGCTCAAGGCCGTCGAGCGGTCCATGGGCTGGCTCGACGACAACACTGGCGAGGAGTAAGAACCCGCATGACTACCCAGTCCACCCTGCAGTCCGTACCTGCCCTCGGTACGCGCCCGGCCCCCGGCTCGAACCCCAGTCGCGCCGAAACCCGGGAGCAGCTTTCCAAGGCCTCGTACGACCTTCTCGTGATCGGCGGCGGCATCCTGGGCATCTCCACCGCCTGGCATGCGGCGCAGTCCGGGCTGCGGGTGGCCCTGGTGGACGCGGGCGACTTCGCCGGAGCCACCTCTTCCGCCTCCTCCAAGCTCCTCCACGGCGGTCTGCGTTACCTGCAGACCGGCGCGGTCAAGCTGGTGGCGGAGAACCACTTCGAGCGCCGTGCGGTCTCCCGCCAGGTGGCCCCCCACCTGGCGAACCCGCTGACCTTCTACCTCCCCGTGTACAAGGGCGGCCCGCACGGCGCCGCGAAGCTCGGTGCCGGTGTGTTCGCGTACTCGGCGCTGTCCGCCTTCGGCGACGGCGTCGGGCACCTCCTGAGCCCCTCGAAGGCCGCACAGGACGTGCCCGAGCTGCGCACCGACAACCTCAAGGCCGTGGCCGTGTACGGCGATGACCAGATGAATGACTCCCGGATGGCCCTGATGACGGTCCGCGCGGCCGTCGAGTCCGGTGCCGTCGTCCTCAACCACGCCGAGGTCACCGGGCTGCGCTTCACCAAGGGCCGGGTGACCGGTGCGGAGCTCAGGGACCGGCTCTCCGGTGACGAGTTCGGGGTGTCGGCGCGCCTGGTGCTGAACGCCACCGGCCCCTGGGTCGACCACCTGCGCAAGCTGGAGGACCCCGACTCGGCTCCCTCCATCCGCCTTTCGAAGGGCGCGCACCTGGTCCTCAGGCGCACCGCCCCCTGGAAGGCCGCGCTCGCCACCCCCATCGACAAGTACCGCATCACCTTCGCTCTCCCCTGGGAGGACATGCTGCTGCTCGGCACCACCGACGAGGAGTACGAGGGTGACCCGGCGGATGTCGCGGTCAACGAGAAGGACATATCCCAGATCCTGGACGAGGCCGCGTTCTCCATCCGCGACCAGCAGCTCTCCCGTGACCTGATCACGTACTCCTTCGCGGGGCTTCGTGTGCTGCCCGGCGGCCCCGGCGACACCTCGAAGGCCAAGCGCGAGACGGTCGTCACCGAGGGCCGCGGCGGGATGTTGTCCGTCGCGGGCGGCAAGTGGACCACCTTCCGCCACATCGGCCGTACGGTCATGAAGAAGCTGGAGTCGCTGCCCGGGCACCCGCTGGGCGACGACTTCGAGCCGATCTCCTCGCTGCCGAAGAAGATGCCGCTGCCCGGTGTCGCCAACCCGCGTGCGGTCGCGCACCGTCTGCTCGCCGACGGCCCGGCGCCGGGCCCGCGGATGGCGGCCGACACCGCCAGGCACCTGGCGACCCACTACGGTTCGCTGGCCTTCGACATCGCGCGCCTCGCCAACGACAACACGGAGCTCGCCGGGCGCGTCCACCCCGATGCGCCGGAGATCTGGGCGCAGGTCGTCTACGCCCGGGACAACGAGTGGGCCGAGACGGCGGACGACGTGCTGCGCCGTCGTACGACGCTGACGATCCGTGGGCTTGCCACGGACGAGGTACGGGGCAAGGTGCAGGATCTGCTCGACAAGAAGTAGACCTTGCTGTGCGTGTGAGGGGCGGCTGCGACGGGAGCCGCCCCTCACACACGCTTCCGGTGACAAAGGGCCCCTCGACGAGGCCGGCCTGCCTGCCCTCGGCTGAGCCGGCGTCGGATTCCGTGTCCTGGTCAGCCCGCCGACCCGCATAATGAGCTGAGACATCGGATGTCTGAGCGGATGCCTTGGCGACATCCCGAACGGCATGCTGAACGACAGGGAGACCCGCCATGGCAGTCACCGACGAGGCGATCGAGAAGATCAAGGAAATGATCGTCTCCGGCTCGCTGCGCCCCGGCGACCGGCTTCCCAAGGAGAGCGAACTCGCCGCCGAACTCGGGCTGTCCCGCAACTCCCTGCGCGAGGCGGTACGCGCCCTGTCGCTCATCCGCATTCTGGACGTCCGACAGGGCGACGGCACGTACGTCACCAGCCTGGACCCCCAACTCCTCCTGGAGGCGGTGAGCTTCGTCGTCGACTTCCACCGCGACGACACGGTGCTGGAATTCCTCGCGGTCCGCCGCATTCTGGAGCCGGCCGCCACGGCGATGGCCGCCTCGCGCATCAGCGAGCAGCAACTGAAGGCACTGGCTGCCCAGTTGGACGCGCTCGGCGAGGCACCCTCGGTGGAGGAACTCGTCGCCAGCGACCTGGAGTTCCATCGTGGCATCGTGCAGAGCTCGGGGAACTCGGTGCTCTGCTCGCTCCTCGACGGCCTCTCCGGGCCCACCACCAGAGCCCGCATCTGGCGGGGACTCACCCAGGAGGACGCGGTCAGCCGCACCCTGCACGAGCACCGCGCGATCCTCACGGCCCTGCGCGACCGCGACGCGGAGGCGGCCCGCTCATGGGCGACGGTGCATATCGCGAGCGTGGAACAGTGGCTGCGCTCGACCCTGTGAAGCGCCCCGGGCATCCACCAGGTCCCTCGGCAGCCCGACGAGGCCGGGTGGCGGTCACGCGTGTTTCCGGCCCCCCGGTGGGGCAGTGATCCGTTCACTCCCCCGTGCAAGGGGGCTGCGGAGGCCCCCTTCGTACGCCGTAAGGTTGAGGCGTACGTGAGGGCACGTCGGAAGGAGGCACTGGGTGATCGAGCTCGAGGGGGTTCCCGAGCTGATCGACCCGGTCATGGTGGCCGCGTTCGAAGGCTGGAACGACGCCGGCGACGCCGCTTCCACCGCGGTCGCACATCTGGACAAGGAATGGAAGGGCGAGGTGTTCGCGGCGCTGGACGCCGAGGACTACTACGACTTCCAGGTGAACCGCCCCACCGTGTGGCTGGACGGCGGTGTCCGCAAGATCACATGGCCGACGACAAGGTTGTCGGTGGTCCGGGTCGGCGGTGAGAAGCCGCGCGACCTGGTACTGGTCAGGGGTATCGAGCCGTCGATGCGATGGCGCTCGTTCTGCAACGAGCTGCTCGGCTTCGCGCACGAGCTCGGCGTGGAGCTGGTGGTGATCCTGGGCGCGTTGCTCGGCGACACCCCGCACACGCGTCCGGTACCGGTCAGCGGGGTGACGTCGGACGCGGATCTGGCCCGCACGATGGACCTGGAGGAGACCAAGTACGAGGGCCCCACGGGCATCGTCGGCATCCTCCAGGAGGCGTGCACGCACGCGGGCGTACCGGCCGTGTCGCTGTGGGCGGCCGTACCGCACTACGTGTCGCAGCCGCCGAACCCGAAGGCCACGCTGGCCCTCCTCAACCGCCTGGAGGACCTGATCGACCTGCGCATTCCGCTGGGCGAGCTGCCCGAGGACGCGCGGGCCTGGCAGCTGGGCGTCGACCAGCTGGCCGCCGAGGACAGCGAGGTCGCCGAGTACGTGCAGTCGCTGGAGGAGGCCCGGGACACCGCCGACCTGCCGGAGGCGTCCGGCGAGGCGATCGCCCGGGAGTTCGAGCGCTATCTGCGCAGACGGGACGGCGGCGGGCCTGCCGCGCAGGCCGGGGGCCACGCGACCGAGACCGGCGACACAGCCGCCTCCTTCCTCCGGGACGGCCCCGGCGGCCGCCCTCGGCCACCGAAGCCGCAGCTGCCGGGTGCGGAGGCCGGAACCGGGTCGGACGAGACCGGGACGGAGGACGAGGGTCCCGACGACACGCCCACGGACTCCAAAGAGCCCACGGATTCCAAGGATTCCAAGGAATCCAGGGAATCCTCGGATCCCTCTGATTCCTCGGAGGACTGACTGAACGACGGCTCGACGGCTGAGGGGTGGTACGCAGTACGCGTACT
>NZ_JBHXMF010000012.1:131765-159931 GCF_042721055.1 Streptomyces sp. NPDC058470 | reverse complement strand
CCTCCGGCGTTTGAGGAGCGGGGTCTGGGGCGGAGCCCCAGGAACAAGGGACGGGAAGGGACGGAGGGGGCGAAAAACCAACCGCCCGCCCCCCTCCCACCTGCACCTTTCCCCACTCCCCAGGCCATTGTCAGTGGGCTGCGGTAGCTTCCGAAGTACGTCGCGAAGGCGCGGCGGAAACGGCCACAGGGGTGGGTTGGCTATGAGCGACGGCACGGCGACGACGACAGACCTGGACGTCCGGCTGGAGAAACACCGGGTCGAGCTGACGGGGTACTGCTACCGAATGCTCGGCTCCTCCTTCGAGGCCGAGGACGCGGTGCAGGACACGATGGTCCGCGCCTGGCGCAGCTACGACAAGTTCGAGGGCCGCTCATCGATGCGCTCCTGGCTGTACCGGATCGCGACGAACGTATGCCTGGACATGCTGAACGCGGGCAACAAAAGGGCGCGCCCCATGGACCTGACGGCACCCTCACCGCTGGCCCAGGCCGCCCTCAACCCACGCCCGGACCACACCTGGCTGGAGCCGATGCCCACCGCCCGCGTCCTGCACGAGGTCACCGACCCGGCGGAGGCCGCGGTGGCGAAGGAGTCGGTGCGGCTCGCCTTCATGGCCGCCCTGCAGCAACTGCCGCCCAAGCAGCGCGCGGTGCTGATCCTGCGCGAGGTCCTCGCCTGGAAGGCGAGCGAGGTCGCCGAGCTGCTCGGCACGACCGTCGCGTCGGTCAACAGCGCGCTCCAGCGAGCCCGCGCAACCCTCGCGGAGACCGACGGCGCCGGGGCGGACGCCGCCACCTCCGACCCGCTCGACGAGGAGCAGCAGAAGCTCCTGGAGCGCTATGTCGCCGCCTTCGAGGGGTACGACATGACGGCGCTGACGGCGCTGCTCCACGAGGACGCGATCATGACGATGCCGCCGTTCGACCTGTGGCTGGTCGGCACGGAGGACATCACCGGCTTCATGACGACGCTGGGCGCCGGCTGCGCGGGCTCGCGCCTAGTGCCGGTGGAGGTCAACGGCCTGCCGGGCTTCGCGCACTACAAGCCGGATCCGGAGCAGGGCGGTTTCTCGCCCTGGGCCGTGCAGGTGCTGGAGATCTCAAAGGGCCGGATCACCGGGTTCCACTGCTTCCTGGACACCGCCCGCTGGTTCCCGCTCTTCGGCCTGCCCCTCCGGCTCGAAGCGGAGTCCGACCAGGTCGAGTAGCGCACGCAGGGCCGGGGACGGGTTGAGCAGGCGTATCCGTCCCCCCGCCCGGCGCGCGGCGAGCTCCAGCCTGGCCAGTAGGTCCACGGCGGCCAGACCGGGCGGCCCGAGCCCCGCGACATCGCACACCACGACCCCACTGCCGGATGTCTCCAGCCGCGCCCGCACGTCGTCACAGAGCCGGGGCACCTCGTCCTTGGCGACGGGCCCTGGCAGCACAAGTACGGCGGGTGTCGTGGCATCCACACCCAGTAGACCGACGGGGAGCGGAGAACTCATCGCGGTCCCCGGATTCTTCGTCGGCGGGCGGCATCCCTACAGGAGGCGCCGCCCGCCGAGCGAGCGATGAAATGCCAGGTCAGGCGATACGCTCCAGCACCACCGGGGCGGCCTTGAAATCCGTGCCTGCCACAGCGATGTCGTACGAGCCTTCGACCGACCCGAGCGCGTACTCGAAGCGCTCCGGGGTGTCCGTGTGCAGGGTGAGGAGGGGCTGGCCCGCGGTCACGGTGTCGCCGGGCTTGGCGTGCAGCTCGACGCCTGCTCCCGCCTGTACCGGGTCCTCCTTGCGGGCGCGTCCGGCGCCCAGCCGCCAGGCGGCGATGCCGATGTCGTAGGCGTCGAGGCGGGTGAGTACGCCCGACTCGGGCGCCGTGACGACGTGCTGCTCGCGTGCGACGGGCAGCGGGGCGTCCGGGTCGCCGCCCTGCGCGGCGATCATGCGGCGCCAGACGTCCATCGCGGAGCCGTCGGCCAGTGCCTTCGCCGGGTCGGCGTCCTTCACGCCGGCCGCGTCGAGCATCTCGCGGGCCAGGGCGATCGTGAGGTCGACGACGTCCGAGGGGCCGCCGCCCGCCAACACCTCGACGGATTCCCGTACTTCGAGGGCGTTGCCCGCCGTCAGACCCAGCGGCGTCGACATGTCCGTGAGGAGCGCGACCGTTTTCACCCCGTGGTCCGTGCCCAACCCGACCATCGTGGAGGCGAGTTCACGCGCGTCCTCGATCGTCTTCATGAAGGCGCCGGTGCCGACCTTCACGTCCAGGACCAGCGAGCCCGTCCCCTCGGCGATCTTCTTCGACATGATCGAGGAGGCGATCAGCGGGATCGCCTCCACCGTGCCGGTGACATCGCGCAGCGCGTAGAGCTTCTTGTCCGCGGGGGCGAGACCGTCACCCGCGGCGCAGATCACCGCGCCGACGCCGTCCAGTACGGAGAGCATCTCCTCGTTCGACAGCAGTGCGCGCCAGCCGGGGATCGACTCCAGTTTGTCGAGGGTGCCGCCGGTGTGGCCGAGGCCCCGGCCGGAGAGCTGCGGGACCGCCGCGCCGCAGGCCGCCACCAGGGGCGCCAGCGGGAGCGTGATCTTGTCGCCCACACCGCCCGTGGAGTGCTTGTCGGCGGTCGGGCGGGACAGCGACGAGAAGTCCATGCGCTCGCCGGAGGCGATCATCGCGGCGGTCCAGCGGGCGATCTCCCGACGGTCCATGCCGTTGAGCAGGATCGCCATGTTGAGGGCGGCCATCTGATAGTCGGCGACCTCGCCGCGGGTGTACGCGTCGATGACCCAGTCGATCTGCTCGTCGCTGAGCTCACCGCGGTCCCGCTTGGTGCGGATGACGGAGACGGCATCCATCGACAACACAGCCATGGCTTTCCTTCCGAAAGGTGAGCGGCCCCTCACCTGACCGGTCGATCGGTCGATCGCTCGATCAGGAGGGGCCGCACGGAGTTACTTGTTGAGATACTCCGGCCCGAAGGCCTGCGGCAGCATCTCGGAGAGCGGCAGGATCCCGGCCGGGGTCTCCAGGATCAGACTCGGCCCGCCGAACTCGTGCAACAGCTGACGGCAGCGCCCGCACGGGACGAGGACCTCGCCCCGCCCGTCGACGCAGGTGAAGTGCGTCAGCCGGCCACCGCCGGTGTTCTGCAGCTCGGAGACCAGACCGCACTCGGCGCACAGCCCGACCCCGTACGAGGCGTTCTCGACGTTGCAGCCGGAGATGATCCGGCCGTCGTCCACGAGGGCGGCGACACCGACCGGGTAACCCGAATACGGGGCGTACGCACGGGACATGGCCGCGCGGGCGACCTCCCGCAGCGCATCCCAGTCCACGGCAGCGGGACCCTCGTCGGCGGAGGTCACTTGCCCTGCCCCTTCCGGTACGGCAGACCGTCCGCCTTCGGCATCCGCAGGCGCTGCGCCGACAGCGCGAGAACGAGCAGCGTGATGACGTACGGCGTGGCGGAGACGACCTGGTTCGGGACCTCGTTGGTGAGGGCGTACCAGAGGAACACCAGCACGCCGATGACCAGGGTGATCACCGCGGGCACGTACTTCTTCCTGATCACCAGCCAGACCGCGCCGATGACCAGCAGGATGGCGGCGAGCAGCAGCAGCGCGTGCACGTTCTCGGAGCCGCCGCGCAGGTTGAGGCTGTCGGTGTAGCCGAACAGGCCGGCGCCGATGGCGAGTCCGCCCGGCATCCAGTTGCCGAAGATCATCGCGGCGAGACCGATGTAGCCGCGTCCGCTGGTCTGGCCCTCCAGGTAGAAGGGGTTGGCCACGATGGAGAGGAAGACGCCGCCGAGGCCGGCCAGACCGCCGGAGATGATCACGGCGATGTACTTGTACTTGTAGACATTGACGCCGAGCGACTCGGCCGCGATCGGGTTCTCGCCGCAGGACCGCAGGCGCAGGCCGAAAGGGGTGCGCCAGAGGATCCACCAGGATGCGGGGATCAGCGCGATGGCGATCAGGGTCAGCCAGGACACCTCGGTGACGAGCCCGCCGAGCAGCCCCGCGATGTCCGAGACGAAGAACCAGCCCTTCTCGTTGAGCGTGCTGAGTCCGTCGGAGAGTCCTGGCACCGTGAAGTTGCCCAGCGAGTCGACCGGCGGGGACTGCTTGGCCGAGCCGCCCTGGACGCCCTCGAAGGCGAGCGGGGCGAGGTAGCGGGTGGCGCCGAGTGCGAGGATGTTGATGGCCACACCGGAGACGATGTGGTTGACGTTGAAGGTGATCGTGACGATCGCGTGCAGCAGACCGCCGATGCAGCCGCCGATGATGCCGACGAGGACGCCGGTCCACGGGCCCCACTGGTAGCCGGCCCAAGCGCCGAACCAGGTGCCGAGGATCATCATGCCTTCGAGGCCGATGTTGACGACGCCCGCGCGCTCGGCCCACAGACCGCCGAGACCGGCCAGGCCGATCGGGACGGCCAGTTGGAGCGCGGTGGACATCTGGCTGACGTTGGTGATGCCGTCGGCGCCGGTGATGATCCGGACGATCGAGGTCAGCGCCAGGCCGCCCGCGATGACCAGCAGGAGGACGGGGAGCGACAGCCGGCGGCCGCCGGGGGGCGCGGTTTCCAGCGAGGGCTGGTTGACGTCGGTTGCGGTGGTCATCGGCCCGCCACCTCCTTCGAAGTGTTGTTGTCGGTGGTGCCGGTTGAGGCGCCAAGGACGTGACCGGCGGCAAGCTCCGCGCCGACCCGACGCTGCTGGCGGCGCAGACCCCACTCGCGTACGGCCTCATAGCTGACGACGACCGAGAGCACGATCAGGCCCTGCATGATGACCGCGATCTCCTTGTCGTAGCCGTTGTAGTCGAGCTCGGGGGACGCCTTGTCCAGCCAGGCCCAGAGCAGGGCCGCGAAGGCGATGCCGGTCGGGCTGTTGCGGCCCAGGAGGGCGATGCCGATGCCCAGGAAACCGATGCCGGTCGGGAAGTTCAGGCTGTACGTGTGCGAGTCGCCGAGCAGGATCGGCAGGCCCGCGAGACCGGCCAGGCCGCCGGAGACCAGCATGGCGGTGAGCACCATGCGTTTGGGGTTCACCCCGCTGGCCGCGGCGGCGGTCTCCGAGGCGCCCGAGGCGCGCAGGTCGAAGCCGAAGCGGGTCCGGTTGAGGACGACCCAGTAGCCGATGCCGAGCAGCACCGCGAGGACGACGAGGCCGTAGATCTCGCCGGCGTCACCCATGTTGAAACCGGGCACCCAGCCGGACTTGTCCATCTCGCCGGTGGTGTTGTTGTTGCCGACCTTGACGCCGAAGACGCTGGGCAGCCACAGGTAGGCGATGACGGAGGTGGCGATCGCGTTGAGCATGATCGTCGCGACGACCTCGCTGACCCCGCGGGTGACCTTGAGGACACCCGCGATGCCGGACCAGAACGCGCCGGTACAGGCCGCGGTCAGGATCAGCAGCGGGACCTGGAGGACCGCGGGCAGCGCGACATGGGCGCCGACGACCGCGGCCATCATGGCGGCGAGCTGGTACTGGCCGTCCACACCGATGTTGAACAGGTTCATCCGGAAGCCGATGGCCACCGCGAGCGCCGCGATGTAGTACATCGAGGCCTGGTTGATGATCAGGACCTGGATGTCGGAGTACCCGGCCTGCTCGAACATGAGCGTGTACGGCTCGATCGGGTTCTTCCCCGAGGCGATCAGCACGACCGAGGTCAGCGCCACGGCCACGACGAGCGCGATGACCGGTCCGGCCACCGCCAGGAGCAGTCGCTCCTTGTCGAACTTCTTCATCAGCGGGCCTCGTCTTCCGGGGCGTCTGCCGTGGTCTCGGCTTGCGGGGCGTCCGCCGCGGTCTCGTCTTCCGGGGCGTCCGCCGTGGTCTCGTCTTCCGGGGCGTCTGCCGCGGTCTCGCCTTGCGAGGCGTCCGCCGCGGTCTCGTCTTCCGGGGCGTCCGCCGCGGTCTCGTCTTCCGGGGCGTCTGCCGCGGTCTCGCCTTGCGAGGCGTCCGCCGCGGTCTCGTCTTCCGGGGCGTCCGCCGCGGTCTCGCCTTGCGAGGCGTCCGCCGCGGTCTCGTCTTCCGGGGCGTCTGCCGCGGTCTCGCCTTGCGGGGCGTCCGCCGCGGTCTCGCCTTGCGAGGCGTCCGCCGCGGTCTCGCCTTGCGAGGCTTGTGCAGCGCGCTCAGCCTGCGGAGCCTGCTCTTCGAGCTCCACCTGCTCGGCGAGCTCCTCGTTCTCCAGGTGTCCGGTGGCGGCGCCGGTCATGGCCGTGCCGAGCTCCTCCGGGGTGATGGTGGCCGGGTTGGCGTCCGCGACCAGCTTGCCGTTGTAGATCACCCGGAGGGTGTCGGACAGACCGATCAGCTCGTCCAGGTCCGCGGAGATCAGCAGTACGGCGAGTCCCTCGCGGCGGGCCTCGCGGATCTGGTCCCAGATCTGGGCCTGCGCGCCGACGTCCACACCACGGGTGGGGTGGGCGGCGATCAGGAAGCGCGGTTTGGCGCTCATCTCACGGCCGACGATCAGCTTCTGCTGGTTACCGCCGGAGAGGGAGGCCGCGGTGACGTCGATGCCGGGCGTGCGGACGTCGTACTCCTCGATGATCCGGCGAGTGTCGGCCTGGGCGCCCTTGATGTCGAGCCAGACGCCCCGGCTACCGCGAGTGTTGGGCTTCTCGGTGACGTGGCCGAGGATGCGGTTCTCCCACAGGGGTGCCTCCAGGAGCAGGCCGTGGCGGTGCCGGTCCTCGGGGATGTAGCCGATGCCCTGCTCACGGCGCCTGCGGGTGGCCCAGGAGGTGATCTCCTGCTCGGCCAGCGTGATGGTGCCGGAGTCGGCGCCCTTGAGGCCGATCAGCGCGTCGATCAGCTCGGTCTGGCCGTTGCCCTCGACACCGGCGAGGCCGAGGACCTCGCCCGCGTGGATGGTGAAGGTGATGTCGTCGAGGAGGGCCTTGCCGCCGGGGGCGACCAGGCGCAGGTCGGTGACGGTCAGGACCGGCCGGTCGGTGACCGTGGACTCCGCCGTCTCCGGGGTCGGCAGCTCGCTGCCCACCATCAGTTCGGCGAGCTGGCGCGAGGTGGTCTCGGAGGGGACGGCGGTGCCGACCGTGGTCCCGCGGCGGATGACCGTGATGTCGTCGGCGACGGAGAGGACCTCGCCCAGCTTGTGCGAGATGAAGATGACCGACAGGCCCTCGGCCTTGAGCTCACGCAGGTTGGCGAAGAGACCCTCGACCTCCTGCGGGACGAGGACCGCGGTGGGCTCGTCCAGGATCAGGATGCGGGCGCCGCGGTAGAGGACCTTGAGGATCTCCACGCGCTGCCGGTCGGCGACACCGAGCTCCTCGACCAGGACGTCGGGGCGCACCCCGAGGCCGTACCGCTTGGAGAGGTCAAGGATCTTGCGGCGGGCCCTGCCCCCGATGCCGTACAGCTTCTCGCTGCCCAGGACGACGTTCTCCAGGACGGTGAAGTTGTCGGCGAGCATGAAGTGCTGGTGGACCATGCCGATGCCGCGCGCGATGGCGTCGGCGGGCGAGGAGAAGGTGACCTGCTCGCCCTCGACGGCGATGGTGCCCTCGTCCGGCTTCTGCATGCCGTAGAGGATCTTCATCAACGTCGACTTGCCTGCGCCGTTCTCACCGACGAGGGCGTGGACCGTGCCCTTGCGGACGCTGAGGTGGATGTCGTGGTTGGCCACGACGCCGGGGAATCGCTTGGTGATCCCGGCGAGTTCGACTGCGGTCACCTGACCGTTGACCGCGCCGGCCGGAGGGCTGCTGGACGCGTTGATGGCGCATCTCCTGAGGGAAAGGGGGTCGTCTACGCGCGTAGCGCCCCTACGGCAACTTAAGGGGCGGCGCGCCGCGAGAACGGGATACGGAGAGCCAGACTCCCCGCATCCCGTTGAGCGGACGTAACCCCGCGGTTACTAAGTGGCCTCGGGGAAGAGCGGGTGCGTTCCCGCGTCGTTCGGTGCGTGCTCTCGGTGTGCCGGACGAAGGTCCTCGTAGCGGAGCTACTTGGGCCTTTGGCCGGTGCGGCGAGAGTGCGTGCCGGGCGGCGTGGGGGCGTGCCTGAACTTCCTCGAGGCCACTTGAACGGCTCCGGGGAAGAGCGGGCGGCCCGGAAAGAGCCTTCCTGAACTTCCCCGGAGCCGCTCGGCTGCTCCTGAAATCTTGCTCGTCAGCTGGTCTTGACCTTGATCTCGCCGCTGATGATCTTCTCCTTGGCTGCCGCTACGGCATCCTGGATAGCGGTGTCGTCCTTGAACGCCGGGTTGGAATCGGCGAGGCCGACCTCACCGGACTTCAGGTCGCCCCGAACGATACCGGTCTCCGGCTTACCGTCCTCTACCGACTTCGCAAGGTTGTAGACCGCCTTGGCGACGTCCTTGGTCGCGGACGTCAGGATGGAGGCCTTGTACTTGCTCAGCGCTTCCTGCTTGTACTGGTCGGAGTCGACACCGATCGCCCACACCTTGCTGGCGGAGGCGGCCTCGATGACACCCTGGCCGGACAGACCGGCCGCCGCGTAGACGACGTCGGCCTTCTTCTCGATCTGGCCCTCGGCGGCCGTCTTGCCCTTGTCGGGGCTGGAGAAGCCGCCCTCCTCGGCGGTCTGCGTCAGGTACTGCGACAGGACGGTGACCTTGGGGTTCGTGTCCTTGACGCCCTGCTCGAAGCCCGCACCGAACTTGTGGATCAGCGGTACGTCCACGCCGCCCACGAAGCCGACGGTGTTGGTCTTGGTGGCCTTGGCGGCGGCGACACCGGCGAGGTAGGAGGCCTCCTGCTCGGAGAAGACCAGGTCGGCGACGTTCGCCGTCTCGACCGTGGAGTCGTCGACGATGCCGAAGGTGGTGTCGGGGTACTTCGCCGCGGCTTCCTTGATGGCCGGCGCGTAGGCGTAGCCGATGCCGATCACCGGGTTGTAGCCCTGCTTGGCCAGCGAGACCAGGCGCTGCGTCTTGTCGGCGTCGGTCTCACCGTCGGTGGGCTCGACGTCGGCGGTCTTGTAGCCGAACTCCTTCTGCGCCTCCTCCAGGCCCGCGTACGCGGCGTCGTTGAAGGACTGGTCGCCCTTGCCGCCGACGTCGTAGGCGATGGCGAGACCCAGGTCGCCCTTGGACTCCGACGAGCCTGCGGAGGTCGAGGTGCCGCCACAGGCGGACAGAACGAGGGCGAGAGACGCGGTCGCAGCGCCTGCGAGCGCGATGCGGGGAACCCGGCGCATGAGTTGTGCTCCTGTCGTACAAGCGCCTGACGGAACGACTTCGGCGCTGGCTTCGCCGCAGATTAACGCGCGTAGACCAACTAGAAAACCCCTTCTGTCCACCTTGTTATGTGGCTGTGCCCGACGGCGCTCATTTGGTGGGTCGAGCCTTGCCGACCGCAAAGGCGCGGTGGCGGTGGGTGACCTGCGACGGACACGGCGGCGGGCGGGCACCTTCCGGCACCCGCCCGCCTGATGTGACTTTGTTCGCGTTCGCCCGTACAGGCGGGTCGCTACTCGGTCTTGACCTTGATCGTGCCGTCGATGATGCCCGCCTTGGCCTTGGCCACGGCGTCGGTGAGGCCGGAGATCTCCGCCATCTTCGGGTTGCTGTCGGCGAGGCCGACGCCGTCCACCTTCAGATCGAAGGTCTGCGTGCCGGTGAGCGGCTTGCCGTCCTTGACCGACTTGGCGAGCGAGTACACCGCGCCACCGACGTCCTTGAGCGCGGAGGTCAGGATGTAGTCCTTGTAGGGGGCGAGGGCTTCCTGGTTGTACTGGTCGGAGTCAACGCCGATCGCCCACTTCTTGTCCTTGGCGGCGGCCTCGATCACACCCTGCCCGGAGAGGCCGGCGGCCTGGTAGATGACGTCCGCGTTCTTCTCCAGCTGGCCCTCGGCGGCCGCCTTGCCCTTGTCGGGGCTGGAGAAGCCGCCCTCCTCGGCGGTCTGCGTCAGGTACTGCGACAGGACGGTCACCTTGGGGTTGGTGTCCTCGACGCCCTGCTTGTAGCCCGCCTCGAACTTGTGGATCAGGGGGATGTCCACGCCGCCGACGAAGCCGACGGTGTTGGTCTTGGTGGCCTTGGCGGCGGCGACTCCGGCGAGGTAGGAGGACTCCTGCTCGGCGAAGACGAGGGACGCCACGTTGGCACCCTCGACCTCCGAGTCCACGATGCCGAAGGTGGTGTCGGGGTACTTGCTCACGACGGCCGTCAACGCGGGGCCGTACGCGAACCCGATACCGATGACCGGGTTGTAGCCCTGCTTGGCCAGCGAGGCGAGCCGCTGCTCCTTGTCGGCGTCGGTCTCACCGTCGGTGGGCTCGATGTCGGCGGTCTTGTAGCCGTACTCCTTCTGCGCCTTCTGCAGGCCCGCGTACGCCGCGTCGTTGAAGGACTGGTCGCCCTTGCCGCCGATGTCGTAGGCGATGGCAAGACCCAGGTCGCCACTGCTCTCGCTACTGCTGCTGCCGCCTGCATCATTGCTGGTGCCGCCACAGGCCGTGGCCGCGAGTGCGAGCGACGCGACCCCCACCGCGACACGGGTCAGGCTGGATATCCGACGCATCTGAAGGTTCCCCATTCTCCAAAGCCCCGCAGTGGGTGCTGAGTTCGGCGCACATTAACGCGCGTAGACAGTTCAGGGAACGGTGTTTCGCCTGGCCGTTATCCATTCGTGCCGATGGCCGGTTACGTCCCTGTGAACTATGGGGTCGAAAGGCGCACTTGGGGACAGAACACCTGCCGTTCCGGTGACGATCCGTGTGCGGGTTGCGCGGCATGCGTGACTGGGCAAGCAGTTACGAGTCTCCGGAGCCCACGCTACGACGGAGGGGTGCGGGGCGCTACCGGAACGGGGGCGAGGGGCGCGACCCGGAGGTGAACGGGGGTCGCGCCCTTCCCTCACGCCCCGGTGTCGAGAAGGGGCTCCGTGTCGAGGAGAAACTCCGCGCCGAGCAGGGGCTCCCCGTCGAGGAGAGCCGCCGCGGTGAAGAGCTCCACGCCCACCGTGATCGCCGACTCGTCGGCGTCGAAGTCACCCTGGTGCAGGTCGCGGGGGGCGCGCTCGCCGGGCGTGCGCACCCCGAGCCGGGCCATCGCGCCGGGCACGTGCTCCAGGTACCAGGAGAAGTCCTCGCCACCCAGGCTCTGTTCGGTGTCCTCGATAGAGTGCACACCCCGCCGGGCGGTCATGGCGGCCCGCAGCAGGTCGGTGACGGCCGGGTCGTTGACGACGGGCGGAACACCACGGATGTAGTTGATCGCGGACTTCGCGCGGTAGAGGTTCGCGATCTCGTCGATCGCCGCGTGCACCAGGTCGGGCGCGGCCCGCCAGGCGGCCAGGTCCAGGCAGCGCACGGTCCCGGAGAGCTCGGCGTGGTTCGGGATCACATTGCAGGCGTGCCCGGATTCGATGCGCCCCCAGGTCACGGCGAGCCCGCTGCGCGCGTCGGTGCGGCGGGCGACCAGGGCGGGAACGTCGGTGGCGACGCGCGCGGCGGCGGTGACGAGGTCGGTGGTGAGGTGGGGGCGCGCGGTGTGGCCGCCGGCGCCGTCGAGTGCGACTTCGAGCCGGTCGCACGCGGAGGTGATGGCGCCGTGCCGCAACCCGATGCGCCCCGCGTCGACCCTGGGGTCGCAGTGCACGCCGATGATCCGCCCGACGCCTTCGAGGACGCCCGACTCGATCGCGTCGGGGGCGCCACCGGGCAGCACCTCCTCCGCGGGCTGGAAGATCAGCCGCACCGGACGCGGCAGCCGCCCCTCGCGGTGCAGCTCGGCGAGGACGAGACCGGCGCCGAGCACGACGGACGTGTGCACGTCGTGTCCGCAGGCGTGCGCACGGTCGGGCACGGTCGACCGGTAGGCGCACTCGGTCTTCGTGTCCGGGATGGGCAGCGCGTCGATGTCGGCACGCAGGGCGAGCATGGGGCCTGCGCCGTCCCGGCCACCGATGTCACAGACGAGTCCGGTACCGGTGTCGAGCACGCGCGGCTCCAGGCCCGCCAGCTCCAGGCGGGCCTTGAGTGCCGCGGTGGTGCGGAACTCCTGGTTGCCGAGCTCGGGGTGCATGTGCAAGTCGCGGCGGAACGCGACAAGTTCGGCGCGCAGTGCCTCGGGCAGCGCGCCGGGGAGCACGGCTTCCCCGGGGAGATCGGCCTCGGACTCTCGGGACGTCACTTGGTTCACCCTCTGAAGGGTAGGGCGATCGGGCGGCCAACTGACCCACGATCAACAAAAGTTCAACCTGTTAGGGGAAGAAAATCTGGCCGCACAACGCATAGGTATTGGTGAGGATGGGTAAACTCACCCGGCTTTCCGGGTGATCGGATCTTGAGCCGGCCCGTCGGGGACCACCCGGGGACTCCCCAGCGGAAACGCCCGAGGTACCCGAGCCCATTCCCGTACTCCTTCCCCACGGTCTCACAACCAGCCCCGTGATCCCGGAACCGTCACCGCCCCGGGTCGGCTCCGGCACACACCGTGACTGTCGATCAGCTCGGCCGGCTCACCGTGCCGCAGCGGACCGTCGCTCAGCGAGAACAGCGTGACCACGGCACGCACCTGCGCGTCGGCGGTTTCAAGAGCATGCCCCCTGCCGCCGTCCTCGCGATCGTGGCCGCCGTGCTGATCGGCTTGCGGGCCGCCGCCCTCTGATCTGGGCCTGCTCAAGACCCGCCGTCGGCCGTCCGCCGGTCGAGGAACACGAGGGCCGCCACGACCGCGGCCAGCAGCGTGAGCGCGAGCAGCGCGGGCACGACGGCGACCGCGGGGCCCGCGCAGAGGAGGAGCAGCCCTCCGGCGATGAGAGCCACGAAGGCCCGCCCGGTGGTCCGGAGCAGGATGGCTGCGGCGGCGAGGACGAAGAGGCCGACGCCGGCGGTGAGCGCCCACGCCACTACGCCGTGGAGCGGCTCGGACAGGTCGTGGTGATGGGTGTCGGCGACCTGTTGGAGGGTCTTCTTCATGCCGAGGGCGGTGAGGACCACTCCGGCTACGAGGGGCAGGTGGAGGAAGGTGTAGACGTCGCGGGCGAAGCGGGTGCGGTCGTCGCCCTCCAGGCCCGCCAGGCGGTGCTCGGCGGGCTCACTGATCCGGCGGAAGTACAGGCGCCACAGCCCGGCGACGACCAGCAGGCCCGCGGGGGCCGCGAGGAGCACCGGGGCGTTCACCGGCAGTCCGGACACTCCGACGCCGATGGCGACGATCGACTCGCCCAGGGCGATGATGACGATCAGTCCATGGCGTTCGGAGAAGTGCCCGGGCGAGGCCACCCGCCAGCCCGACGATCCGGTGACATAGATGCCGAGGTAGTCGATCAGTACGGCGCCCAGCCAGATCAGGATCTGGGTGATCCCGGTGAAGGTGCTGCCCACCAGGAGCAGCACGAACGGCGGTGCCACCGAGAGCAGGGCGGTCCGGCGGAGGGTGGCGTGCAGGGCCTGGTCCTCGCGGTCGGAGAGCCAGTACGTGACGAGGTGCAGGATGCGGACCGTGCCGTAGCAGAGCACGAACACGAGGGGTGCGGGCAGGCCGCCCGGTGCGTCGGCGTAGACCTCGGGCACGGTGAGCGAGACGACGAGTACGACCGCCATCACGGCGATGAGCACTCCGAACACCGGCCCGGAGTCGGCCCTCACGACATTGCCCAGCCAGGCGAAGCAGCACCAGCACCACCACAGCAGCGCGAGCACCACGGCCCCGCCGAGCAGCCGCAGTGCCGTCGGATCCGCCGCCATCAGCGCGGTGACCTGAGTGATCGCGTACACGAACACCAGGTCGAAGAAGAGCTCCGCCGGTGTCACCCGGTGGTCGTCCCCCGTGGCCGCCATCCGCGACCGCTCACTCCGAGTCGCCACGACTCCCCCTCCCCTGCCCGGCCGTCCCGCCACAATGACAGGAACGGAAACGATAAGACAGGACGGAGCGGCACGCGGCACCGGGTCAGACCGGCGTCACCGTCACCGGCGTCACCGTCACCGCCGACAACCGGGTCACGTCCCTCGCCGTCCCCGTCACCCCCGACAGGAACCCCTCCGCCCGGGGCGACGCGCTCTTGGTGAGCCACGCCGGGTCGATGTCGCACACCGCGACCCGCACCTCGGTGCCGACCAGCGCCAGCGGCAGGGTGTGCACGACCGTCGACGGAAAGCTGAGGATCGTGGAGCCGATGGGGCCCCGGCGGGCGATCAGTTCGAGGGGGAGGTCCGGGCGGACGATCTCCAGCCCGATCTCCGTGGCCAGCCGGTGCAGCTTCTCGGTGCTCTCACGGCGGTGCGCGAAGTACCGGGTCGCGCCGTGGGCCTTGGCGAGGGTGCGGACCGCTTCCAGATAGTGCTCCGGGTCGACGACGCCGGTTTCGACGAGGGACGTGCCGACCATGTCCGCGCCCTTGGTGATGCGGGGCGGGCCGAAGCGGGCGCGGGTCCAGGAGAAGTCGTTCGAGGTGAGGCGGACGCCCTCCGGGGCCGAGTCGATCGGCATCGAGGAGAAGACCTCCACCGAGCGTCTCGCGGAGGGGGTGAGGCGGCGGCGCGCCGAGGAGGAGACCGGCGCGAAGAGCAGGTCGCGCGGGCCGGGGCGGCCACCGCGCCGGTGCCAGCGCACCAGGCGTTCACCGCGGGCCAGTTGGGCGACGAACTCCATCGTCGCCGTGCCGTCGTCCACGACCACCAGGTCGCGGGCCCTGGTGATGGTCAGCAGGAGTTGTACGTAGCGGGAGAACGGGTCTCCCATGACGATGCGGTGCGCCCTGCGCAACAGCGGGGCGAGGCCGCCGATCGTCTGGAAGGGGGCCGCGGTGCCGCTGCGCGCCTCCTCCCAGCGGACCTCGTAGCCCTCGTCGCGGGCCAGGTCCGCCATGCGGCGCAACTGGCCGCGGGTCATGGGGTCGTTGGGCGAGAGGACGACAAGGGTGAGCCCCGCGCCGGGCGGACCGGCGGCCTCCCCGGCCGGCGCCCCGCCGGGCGCCGGAGCACCGTCCTGCGCGGGCCGGAGGGCATGGGCGTGCGCCCACTCCAGCACGTTCAGGAGCTGTACCGGACTCTCGACGAAGGCGAGAGTGGGGGGGCCGGAAAAACCGGCGCGGGGGCTCATCGACGTACGACCGTCCCGTCCTAAGGGGTTCAGACCGAGACCGGCTCACCGGCGGCGTCGGCGATCTCCGCCTCCGCCACGACGCCCGTGACGCGGCGCAGCTTCTTCATCGGGCCGAGCTCCGACTCGTAGACCTTCTTGACGCCGTCACCGAGGGAGGCCTCGATGGTGCGGATGTCGCGGACAAGGCGGACGAGGCCCTGCGGCTCGACGGAGGCGGCCTGGTCGGAGCCCCATGTTGCGCGGTCCAGGGTGATGTGACGCTCGACGAAGGTAGCGCCGAGGGCGACCGCCGCGAGGGTGGTCTGCAGGCCCGTCTCGTGACCGGAGTAGCCGATCGGGACGTTCGGGAACTCGGCCTGGAGGGTGTTGATGACGCGGAGGTTGAGCTCCTCGGCCTTCGCGGGGTACGTCGACGTGGCGTGGCAGAGCAGGATGTTGTCCGAGCCGAGGACCTCGACCGCGTGACGGATCTGCTTCGGGGTGGACATGCCGGTGGAGAGGATGACCGTACGACCGGTGGCGCGCAGCGAGCGCAGCAGCTCGTCGTCCGTGAGGGAGGCGGAAGCGACCTTGTGGGCCGGTACGTCGAACTTCTCCAGGAAGGCGACGGCCTCGGTGTCCCACGGGGAGGCGAACCAGTCGATGTTCTTGCTCTTGGCGTACTCGTCGATCTTGCGGTAGTCGTCCTCGCCGAACTCCACCCGGTGGCGGTAGTCGATGTAGGTCATGCGGCCCCAGGGGGTGTCACGCTCGATGTCCCACTGGTCGCGCGGGGTGCAGATCTCCGGGGTGCGCTTCTGGAACTTGACGGCGTCGCAGCCGGCCTCGGCGGCGGCGTCGATCAGCTTGAACGCGTTCTCCAGCTCGCCGTTGTGGTTGATGCCGATCTCGCCGACGACGTAGACCGGGTGGCCGGGGCCGGCGGTCTTCGAACCGAAGCTGCGCAGACGGGAGTTACTCATGGGGGTGTGGTTCCTTACTTGTCGAGGGAGTCGAGAGAAGGGCCGAGGATCCAGCTGGCGATCTCTCGGATCGCGCCGTCGCCGCCGGGGACGGTGGTGACCGCGCGTGCGGCGGCGCGCACGACGTCGTGGGCGCTCGCGACCGCCACCGGCCAGCCCACCAGGGCGAAGCACGGGAGGTCGTTGACGTCGTTGCCGACGTAGAGCACGCGCTCGGGCGCGATGCCCTGTTCCTCGCACCACTGCTTCAGTGCGAGATCTTTCCGGTCGATGCCGTGGAGCACCGGAATCTGTAGTTTCCGGGCCCGGGCGGCGACGACCGGGTTCTGTTCCGTGGACAGGATCAGCATCGAGAGGCCGCTCTTGCGGAGGGCCGCGATGCCGAGGCCGTCGCCGCGGTGCACGGAGACGACCTCCCGTCCGTCGGAGTCGATCAGCACCCTGTCGTCGGTCTGGGTGCCGTCGAAGTCGAGGACGACCGCGTCGATGTCGGAGGCGGTCGGGAGTGTGCCGGGGCGGTTGGCGTCGAAGAGGGGCGCCAAGGCCCGCGCGCGGGCGAGGTCGTGCGGGTCGTCGATCTCCAGCACCCGCGCGGGGTCGGTGCGCACGAGCTCCGTACGCCCGAAGAAGCGGTGCTGGTGCTCGCGGAAGCCGGTCGCGTCCATCGCGTATGCGGCACCGGTCTCCAGGAGGTCCTGGGGTCGGTCCTGGCGGCGCGGACGGAAGGCCTTGTCATGGTTGACGCCGTAACCGCCGCCTGTGACCGTTTTGTTGGCAACGGTCACCGATGATCCGTCCACCGAAGCGGTGGCCGTGGTGGACGAGGCCTCGATGGCCGTGGCCTCGTCGTCGGCGTCGCGCCAGATGAAGCCGTGGAAGGCGGCCACGGTCACCGCGGTGTCGGCGCCGTTCTCCACGACGGCGGCCGAGACCCCGTCGATGTCCTCGCGGATGATGAACGGGCTGGTGGCCTGGACGAGCAGGACCACGTCGACCGGCGAGCCGTGCAGGGCCTCGTGGGCGTCCATGGCGTGCAGGACGGCGGCCTCGGAGGTCGCGGTGTCACCGGCGATGGCGGCGGGGCGCAGGACCACTTCGGCGCCGGCCTGGCGGGCTGCTGCGGCGATCGCCTGGTCGTCGGTGGAGACCACGACGTCCGTGACGAGGCGCGCGGCGCGGCACTCGCGCACGGCGCGGGCCACCAGCGGCACCCCTCCGACCGGGAGGAGGTTCTTCGCGGGGACGCCCTTGGAGCCGCCGCGCGCGGGAATCACCGCGAGTACGCGGCGCACCGGCGCCTTCTGACCCGCTTGACCGGCTTCCGAGTTGGACATTCGCTGTTCTCCTTGACGAGGGACGCGTGGGACGGGGGCGCTCACAGCTCGCCCATCCGCCGGATGACCGGCGCCACGCGCTGGACACCGTGGCGGTAGGCGCCACGGGCGGCTCGGCGGACTATCTGCCGTACGGGACTGGGTTCACGGTCCGCCGCGGGGGCGCCGGGCAGCGGGGTGCCGTCCGGGCCGAGGTGGTGGCGAGCGAGGATACCGGGGAGGTACCCGGGCGCGGTGACGGGCGTGTAGTAGGGGGCGAGGGGCGGGAGTGCGGCTGCTTCCAGCAGCTCACTGATGCGGAACCGGGCGACGTCGAAGGCCGTCTCGTACGACCCATCGGCGGCGACGCCCTGCCGGGACACCCAGGCCGCGTTGGGCGAGGGCTGGTATCCGTCGTCGAGCTGGTCCCAGGATGCCAGGCATCCCGATCCCACGAAATGATGGTTTCCGAGCGACTCGCGCACCCCGAGGTCGCTGAGGACGACGGTGGGGATACGGCGGTGCAGGGACTCCAGGGCGGCCGTGGAGCTGATGGTGATGAGCAGGTCGGTGCGGTCGAGGACCTCGCCCATGTGCCCGTAGACGAGGCGGAAGTTGGCCGGCGGATCCAGCTTCTGGACCAGCTTCTGGTAGGGCAACTCCTCGATGTGTGTGGTGTGTTCACCCGGCTTGGAGCGCAGCTTGAGCAGCACCTCGCGGTCCGGGTGCAGCTTCGCGTGCCGGATCAGCCGGTCGAGCAGGTAGGTACGGTCCTTGCGGCTGTCCGGTACGGAGGGCTGGGCGGCGAAGACGACCGTGTACGGGTCGTTCCCCTTGCGGTAGGGGGCTCCGCCGAGGAAGGGCAGCGCAACCTCCGTGACCGCCGAGGCGTCGGCACCTACTCCCTCGTACACACCTCGGAAACGGTCCGCGTCCTGGCGGGAGTTGGCCAGGACAAGGTCCGCACCGTGCCGCAGCAGCAGTCCGTCGGCGAGCTTCTCGTATACGACACCCACGTAGCCGGTGACGATCACGGGCCGCTCGGCGCGCCCCTCCCAGATCCGCCGCAGCCCGTGCAGCATGGCCTGGACGGCCCCGCCGACCAGCGCGAGGACGACGACGTCGTACGACTCCTGCTCCATGCAGCGCAGGAACTCTACGGCCGTGACCTCCCTGATGGAATCGGCGCGGACACCCACCTCCGCCAGCTGGCGCGGCGTGGGCGTGGCCCGGCCGCGCAGCAGGAATCCGCTCAGGGAGGCACCGACTTGCGCGTCGGCGCGCGATCCGGCTTCCATGGACGGGCCAGGGGCAATGCGGTCCGCGGTCAGCGCACCCCATTTCCAGCGGGTGTCGGAGTCCGCGAGTACCGCGATCCGCGGGGGCTTCGTTGTACTCGTTGTACTTGGTGGCACGCCCAACACGCTAGGAACCATTTCTTAGATTTGACCCAATCGAATCTCAACAAGAAGTTAACAGCACACTCCCAAAAGCCCAACTAGCCCCTCGAGGACCAGGAAGTACACGCAATGCCCCCTCCCGACACGTCGAGTTCACCTTCCGTACCCCTTACGGAAAGCTCCTCGGCCGAGCCCTCCCCCGCGCCCGTCGGCATGCCGAAGCTCTCTGTCGTCGTGCCGTTCTACAACGTGCAGCAGTACGCCCCGGAAACCCTCCGGAGTCTGCACCTGAACGCCCGGACCGACTTCGAGTTCGTGCTTGTGGACGATCACTCGAAGGACGAGACGCCGGCGATCCTCGAACGGGCGGTCGGCGAACTCTCGAAGGTCGCCCAGGTGCGCCATATCCGCCACAAGACGAACGGGGGGCTCGCCACCGCGCGCAACACCGGCCTCGACGCGGCGAACGGCGAGTACCTGACCTTCCTTGACGGCGACGACTGGCTCGCACCGGGCTACCTCACCGAACTCGTCTCGGCCATCGAGGGGTTTGGCTGCGACTTCATCCGCACCGACCATGTGCAGGCCACGGCCCGCGCCCGTAGCGTGCACCGGGTCCCGCACGGGCGACGCCAAGAGGTGCTGAATCCGCGCGAGGCGATTCTGCCCGCCGACCGGTCGACCTCGGTGGACTACGCCTACGCCTGGGCCGGCGCCTACCACCGCAGGCTGCTCGACCGGGGTCTGCTGCACTTCACCGACGGGCTGCGCACCGCCGAGGACCGGCCGTGGATCTGGAAGCTGCACCGCGAGGCGGAGTCGTTCGCCGTGGTGAGCCTGCTGGGCATCTTCTACCGGCGGGGAGTCGCCTCCTCGCTCACTCAGATCGGTGACGTCCGTCAACTCGACTTCATCCGCGCCTTCGATCAGGTCATCGAGGACACCGCCGCGGACCCGGAGGCCGATCGGCTGCTGCCCAAGGCCGTGCGGACGTACTGCGCGATCATCGCCCACCACCTGTCGGAGATCAACAAGTTCGAGCCGGCCGTCGCCAGGCAGCTGCGGTCGATGAGTGCGGCGGCAATAAAGCGGATGCCTCAGGACATGCTCGGCGAGGTCCTCGACACCATGGATCTGAGTCGTTCCTCGAAGCTGCGGCGGTTGCGACGCCGGATCACCACTGCGAAGGCGGCTGCCTGATGCCCCGCAAGACCCAGATCTTCTGCGCCTCGACGCTGTACGGCGCCGCCACTCTGGTCGCCGCGATCGAGTCCGACCAGTTCGCCGTGGCGGACCGCCGTCTGCTCCTGGTGTTCAACAACTCGGCAACACCGGAAACCACTCCCGCAGTTGACGAGATGCCGGGGTTCGCTTCGCTGAGCGATCACTTCGACGCCGTAATTTCATGGAATGAAGCGATCCGTCCGTTTCACCCCGGAGCCTGGTCACCGCGCAACGACGACATCCCGCTACTGGAGCGGTATCTACGGCTGTTGTGGGATCTCGGCAACGATCAAGTGGAGTTGGCCTTGGAATCCATCCAGGTCAACCCCGCGCTTACGCTAGCACAGTTGTTCACCGATGCACCCGTCGATGTCTACGCCGACGGGCTCATGAGCTACGGCCCCACCCGCAACAAGCTCGACCCGCTGGTTGGTACACGCGTGCGGCGGTTGCTGCACCTGGACCTGGTACCCGGGCTGACGCCGCTGCTGCTGACCGAGTTCGACGTGCCCGCGCAGGTCGTACCGACCGCCGCGTTCCAGAAGGTCATGAGCAGGCTCGCCGACGCCCTGCCGGAGCTGCCCGCCCTGCCCGACCATGCGGCGCTCCTGCTCGGCCAGTATCTGTCCGCGCTGTCCATCATCTCCCCGGAGGAGGAGGAGGACCTGCATGTGCGGATGATGCGAGGGGCGGTGGACCGCGGGCACCGTGCCATCGTCTTCAAGCCGCACCCGACCGCGCCGGCCCGCTACAGCCGCGCTCTGGAGGCCGAGGCCGGCAAGCTGGGCGTCGAACTCACCGTCCTGGACACGCCCGTGCTGGCCGAGGTGCTGTTCGAGAAGGCCCGGCCGGGCCTGGTGATCGGCTGCTTCTCCACCGCGCTGTTCACGGCGTCGGCCTTCTACGACCTGCCGGTCGCCAGCGTCGGGACCGAGTTGATGCTGGAACGCCTGACGCCCTACCAGAACAGCAACCGTGTGCCGGTCGCGCTGGCCGACGCGCTGCTGCCGCACCTGGACGACAGGAAGGGGATCACCGCCATCCCCGCCGACGAACTGGACGGCCTGGTCACCACGCTCGGGTTCACCATGCAGCCCCAGGTCAATCCGCGTCTGCGCCCGGCGACGGAGCGCTATCTCTCCCAGCACTTCGGGCCGCGCACCCAGCGCTACTTCAGGCGCCGCAGGCTCACCTCGCTCGGGCTTCCTGGCGGCTTCCCGGAGCGGCTGGCCTTCGTGCCCCGCAACCCCACCGCGCGTCGAGTGGTGCGACAGGCGCGCGCGCTGCGCAAGGCGGTACGCCGCTGAGCGCGGGCGCCGCGCAAGGCGGTACGCCGCTGAGCGCGGGCGCCGCGCAACAGCGCATGGAGGGCGGGCGGCGGACCGGCTGGTGGTCCGCCCGCCCTCGGTACGCCGCCCCGCGGGCCGCCGGTGAGCCGCCGGGTGGGTTCAGCCCGCCAGGATGACGCGCAGGTCCGCGGCGTTCGCCTGGGTGATCGTCCACAGTTCCCGCTGAAGACCGTGCACGTCGGCGACGGTCTTCGGGTGGTCGTCCAGCAGATCGCGGGAGCGTTCCACGAGCAGCTCGGCGAGGTCGCGGTCGTGCACCGAGACGCCCCACTCGGGCCGGCCGATGTCACGCAGGAAGTACGTCATCTTCGGGTGCGAGATGAGGCTGATGATGGGCGTACCGCAGCCGAACGGGATCATGCCGGCGTGTCCCCGCATGCCGATGACCAGCTTGGTGCGGGCGTACACGGCACGGATCTCGTCGTTCTCGAAGTCGTACATCGGGATGACGGGCAACGACACGCCGTGCTCGCGGCGCAGGTCGAAGGCGAGCCTCTCGTCGTCGAGGGAGTGCGCGACGCACTTGACCTCGGCGAGCTTCCCGAGCTCGGGGACGGCCTTGGCCAGCTGGGCGAGGAAGTAGCCGTAGTCGTGGCCGAAGCGCAGTCCGGCACGGTCGTAGGCGCCGTTGAGGAGGATGGTGTCCTCGCGCTCGGCCGGGTCCTGCCAGTCCGCGACGAGCCGGCGGGTGACCGTGGTCGGACAGGGCTGGAAGCGCACCTTGTCGTGCAGATGGTCCGGCAGCATCGCGCGGACCTTTTCGATCGAGCCGTGGTTGCGCAGCCCGAAGAAGGAGGACCGCTCGACGAGCCGGCTCAGCGAGGACCGGAACCTCTCCGCCCGGTAGGACTGGCCGTCGAAGGCGTTGAATCCGACCGCGTAGACCGCTATCGGTACGTCGATGCGGCTCAGCAGCTCGTCGGGAACGTTCCACTGCCAGGCGCTGCTGCCGTTGGGCATGGTGTCCGGGATGAACAGGCCGCCGCCCCCGATGACCAGCCCCCTGCGGGCGTTGACGCGCTCCAGGGCCGCCTCGTCGAAGAGACGGTGGGCGTGCACGGGGTGCCAGCGGCGGGCGGTGGTCTCAGGACCGAACGCGAGCCGGACACTCTCCGGGAGCAGCTTGTCACCGGCGTTGCCCTGGCGGTCCATGTAGAAGGCCACGTGGGCGAGCTGGTCCCCGGCGCTGCCCGCCTGTTGGACGGGGACACCGATCGCGCGCCGGTGCCAGGTGCGGCTGGCCTTGTGCATGGGTTCCATGTCGAGCCCTGACAGGGCGTACTTCTGCGCCTGGGCGTCGTCGCCGTGCACCCAGGCGATCTGCGCGAGCCGTGAGAGTGCGGTCGCCGCCCGGTTGGGGGCGGCGGCGGCGAGGAGCAGCTGGGCGCGGGCCTCCGCGTAGCGGGAGAGGCTCATCAGGGCCTGTCCGTAGACCTCGTGGGGCCAGGCCTCGTCGACCGGGATGTGCACGCGCTCCATGATGTCGACGGCGCTCTGGTAGTCACCGGCGCCTATGTGGGCGAGAGCGACCCGGCGGGCGGTGCCGACGTCGCGGGTGCGCTCGACGTGCGGGGTGCCGTAGTGGACGAGCAGGTCGTGGTGGTGGGGGCCGGGCGACCCGAGGTAGGCGGCGTGCAGTTCGGCGTCGGTGATGTCGAACTCGGCCCACCGTTCCCGCGCCCGGCCGTGTCCGGTCGCACCGCCCTGCCAGGGTTTGTCCCGGCCCGTGAAGTGCACTACCGCGGTGTCCTGCGGGAGCGGAAGGTCGCCGGAGAGGCTGCCCTCGACGAGGCCGTACCTCGGGTCGAGGCCGACGAGGTCGCCGTCGAAGAGAGCGCTGATGACGCCCGGTCCGTGCCTGTCGAGTTCGTACGTGCCGCTGCGGCCGATCTCGTCCATCGTGGCGCAGACCTCGTCGGTGAGGTACTCCTTCTGGATGACGAGCGGACCGCCGTCGAACACCCGGACCTTGTCGTCGTCAAGGGGCCGCGGGACGGCTGCGAGACCGTGGCGCAGGGCGAGGAGTTCGGTGACCGGGCCGAGGACCATCATGCCGGTGTCCAGGGCGATCACCGTGTCGTAGTCGCGGACGCGGAACACGTCGAGGGGGAGGTACGCCTTGCGGACCAGGTTGTTGTCCTGGTCACCCTTGGCGTACGCGTCGTAGCTGTCGGCGTCCACACGGCGGAGGACCACGCGCGGGTGCAGCTCGCGCATGGCGGCGACGGAGGCCTGGCTCAGCTCCTCGTGGAGGACGATGAAGTCCTCGCAGACGCCTGGGTTCGACAGAGCCAGCGAGCGCAGCAGGACGAGGAAACCGGGCAGGTTGTCCTCGTCGACGAAGCTCGCGAAGGCGATGCGCCGCTTGCCGGTCAGGGCGCGGGCGGAGCCGTGGTCGGCTGCGGGAGCCGCCGGGGCCGATATCGGGCTGGTGGTCATCTCAGGGAATTCCTCACGCCGGAGACGCTGTGGGCCGCTCCATGGCCCGCGCCTTCTCGCTGCCGACTCATGGCTGCCGATTCATGCAGGATACGTAACCACCGGGCCGGACGGAGAAGCCCGGGGAACCGTGAGCAGGCAACCCGACACCGAGGTGGACTCCCGGGATGCTGAAGGGAAACAACAGCCTCACCGAACATGGGCGCATGACAAGGCCCGCCTCGGACAGCCCGCCCGTGGTCATCGCAGGGATATCCGCGTGCCGGTCGCACTCCGAGCCCGCCCCAGGACCCATTCCTTCTCGTCGGCGAACGCGAAACCGGGCGTGAGGTCCGGCTTCAAGGCTCCCGCGGCCTGGCTCGCACCGCTCTCGTAGTAGTCGGAGCCGATCAGGTCGAGGGTCGGACTGACATCCAGGAAATCCAGCAGCCACAGCACGTTGAAGCCGCTGGTCGGGGCGGACGACAAGCGGTCCGCACCGATCTTGCCGACGTTCCGTACGGGCCAGCGCAACGACTCGTCGCCGACACACTGCTGCGCTCCGGGCACCAGACGGTTGCGCAGCGAGTACTTCCAGTCGTTCGAGTTGCCCCCGAGAACGATGCGTGTCATCACCGGCTTGTCCCAGTTGAGGCCGTGTTTGTGTCCGGTGGCGTGGATGTCGGTGCGGATGCCGGTGTGCTCGGCGTCGATCCGGTACGAGTCGGCGCGCACCACCAGGTCGTACGCGTCGATCTCGGAGCCCATCGAACTGCCACCCAACCGGCCTGAGTTGGAGATCAGACAGACGGATTTGCCGGCGATCTGGTTGCGGAACTCCCCCAGGCTCAGCCACCGCACGCCGCCGAAGGTGGGATCGGCGAGCGGTCCGCGCATCCGGAGCCGGCGCTGCTCGGCATAGAGCGCGAACTCCTTGGTGAGCAACGGGAGTGCCGCAGGGTCGTCGTCGGCCGTACCGGTGCGCAGGTCCATGTACTGACTGAGCAGATCCTGCCGGTCGCCCGCCGTGGCGCCCCCGGCCGCCAGCGCGAGCAGCGCCCCGACCAGCAGCGGCTCCGCGCGGGGCCGGTCTCCGGCGGCGTGCAGGGCGAGTCCCTCGGCCCACAGCTCGGTGGCGGGGCGGCGGCCTCCGGCGAACTCCTGGGCGCGCGGGACCTGGCCCTTGAGCAGGTCCAGCAGTTCCCGTTCCCGCCCCGTCACGGTTCGCAGCACGCCGATACGGGGGCCGAGGCCGAATTTGTCGCTGTCGGTGAGCCAGAGGTACTGCTCGTACGCCTCAAGCGCCTCGACATCGCGGTCGAGGGCATCGAGGGTCTGGGCGCGCAGCCGCCAGCCGGCGCGTGATTTCCTGCGCTCGGCCAGGACGGCGTCGCTGACCACCAGGGCAAGCTTCAGCTCCTCCTCGTCACCGCACTCCAGCGCCTTTTCGGCGACGGCCAGCAGCGCGTCGAGCAGTGCGTCGTCGATCTCGGCCGGGGGCGCCTCGGCACCCTTGACGGCGCGCTTGAGCAGGGCGATGGCGCCGCGCGCCGGGGCCGGTGCGCGGACGGTGCGCACAGCGGGGGACACGCCCCCTGCGGCGAGCAGGCTTCCCAGCCGCTCGGCGAGTTCGGTGCGTCGGCGGTCGAGGTCGCCGACGAGCTTCCCGCTGTGGACCGCGCAGGCACGCAGGCAGTCGTCGAGTTCTTTCCTGCGCGCACGTGCCCAGCTGTTCCGGACCCTCGTCATGACACTCCTTAGTTCGGTGCCCGGCAAATGCCCTCTTCGCCGCTGCTTACCGGCCGTTGGCACGATCTTGCGCACATTTACCTGTCCAGAGGCAATGATGAGAAAATCCAGAAATCCAACATGGCTTCCAGGTGAACTCATCTGATCCGGAGGGTAAATCGCCGGTCTGTCAACCAAGCCTTGTCCCTGAGTCGGACTAGCGTGCTGGCAAACCCGCCCGCAGACACGCCCGCCGAGGGGATTTTGTGACCACCATGACCGCCCTGACGGTGCCCGACGCACCGCGGCCGCCGGAGCGGACGAGGAGTCGGGAGACCCGGTTGCGGGCCCTGGACGGACTGCGACTCGTCGCCGCCCTGATGGTGGCGGCGTACCACTACGGCGGTCGGGGTGGTGAAGTCACCAAAGCCTGGGGCGGCTCGGCGGAGCGACAATTCCCCACCCTTCACGAGTATTTCGCGTACGGCTGTCTCGGCGTCCAGGTCTTCTTCGTGATCAGTGGTTTCGTGATCTGCATGAGCGGCTGGGGGCGGCCTTTCACATCGTTCTTCGCGTCCCGCGCCTCGCGGCTGCTGCCGGCCTACTGGGCGGCGGTCATCCTGGTCACGGCGGTGTTCGCGCTGCCGGTTGTCGCCCACCACACGGTGTCGCCGAGCGACACACTCGTCAACATGACGATGCTCCAGCAGCCCCTTGGCGTGAACCGGGTGCTGGGAGTCTGCTGGACCCTGTGGGCGGAGGTCCGGTTCTACGCGCTCTTCGCACTGTTCGTGGTGCTGCCCGGGGCCACCAGGCAGCGGGTGATCCTGTTCTGCGCGGGCTGGACTCTGGCGTACGCGATCGCGCAGGGCGCGCAGATGCCCCTGCTTGAGATCGTGCTGATGCCCGAGTACGCGCCGTTCTTCATCGGCGGTGTGGGCCTCTACCTCGTCCACCGCGACCGGTACGACATCTACGCCTGGGGCATCGTGATCGTCAGTTTCCTGATCGGGCAGCACTACGCAGTGCGCTCGCTGTGGAACCCGGCGGACCCGAACACCTTCGCCCACCGCACCGCTTTCGGCATCGTGCTCGTCGTCGCCTTCGGCTTCGTGGCCGTCGCGGCGATCGCGCTCGGCTGGCTGAACCGGGCGGACTGGCGCTGGTTGACGGTCGCCGGGGCCCTGACGTACCCGTTCTACCTGGTCCACGAGCACCTGGGCTGGGTGGCCATCAAGGCCTACCACCAGACCCTGCGCATCTCCTCGTACGGGACCTTCCTGCTCACGGTCGCCACGATGCTGCTGCTGGCCTGGCTGATCCACCGGTTCGTGGAGAAGCCGTTGACGCCGTGGCTGCGCTCGGTGCTGGCCGAGTCGCGGCCCCTGACACCACCGTTGGGCGAAAAAACCCGACAAAGCACAGATTGACGTCACATCCACCTTGTGGTGAGTTTGGATTTCTCTCCGTGGGCAGGCGGGAAAAACAGTGGTCGCCCGCCCCCTAGGCTTCGCACAGATTCCTGGGACTGCCGCACAAGGGAGTGCTTCTCTCCTCATGACTGCCACACAAGCCGCCATCCGCCCGCCCCACCGTCTCGACGACGTTCCGGGCTGGTTCCCCGTTCTCGACCAGGTGCTCTTCGACTGGTGCCTGGACCGGCAGGAGTCGGCGGGGCTACGGGGCGACCTGCTCGAAGTCGGTGTGTACATGGGCAAGAGCGCGATCTTCCTGGGCCGCCACCGCCAGGAGGGCGAGCGGTACACGGTCTGCGACCTCTTCGAGGGAGACGCCCCGGACAACGCCAATCAGGCGGAGTCGACGAAGTCGTACGCGGCGCTCACCCGGCGGGCCTTCGAGGAGAACTACCTCTCCTTCCACGACGAACTGCCCCGCGTCCTACAGGGCCCCAGCTCGCTGGTGCCGGCCGAGGTCCGGCCCCGCTCCTGCCGGTTCGTCCACATCGACGCCTCGCACCTGTACGAGCACGTGTACGGCGACATCGAGGCGGCCCGCGACGCGCTGCTGCCCGGCGGCATCGTCGTGCTGGACGACTTCCGCTCGGAGCACACGCCCGGCGTCGCCCTGGCCGCCTGGGAGGCCGTCCTCAGCAGGGGTCTGCACCCGGTCTGCCTGAGCGCCCAGAAGCTGTACGGGACCTGGGACGATCCCGAGTCCGTCCAGGAGGAGCTGCTGGCCATGGCCCGGGAGCGGGATGACTGCCACCTCAGCGTTCAGCAGGCGGCCGGGCAGCGCATCATCCGCCTCAAGTCCAAGGGCATGCGGGCCCCGGCCTTCCCGCCGTCCCGGCACCACACCGAGAGCCCCGAACCCGTCGCCGCCGAGATCCCGGCGAATCCGGAACCCGTGACGACCGGCCCGGCCGCCGCCTCGCAGGCCCAGCAGGCCCAGCAGACCCAGCAGACCCCTCAGGCCCAGCAGACTCGCCAGACCCCTCAGGTCCAGCAGACTCGCCAGACCCCTCAGGTCCAGCAGACTCGCCAGATCCCTCAGGCCCGGCAGCCCCGCCAGGCCTCGCAGGGTCGCCGTACGCCTGCCCTGGGCCGCAGTGGCACCCGCGCCGCCCGCGCCCTCGCCCTGGACCTGCTGCCACCGATCGTCACCCGGGCTATCCGCCGGGCCCGCGCCGCCAGGCGGTCGGCGGGGAGCTGAGCGGCTTTCCACACCGCCGGACGGTCGGCCCGGCGCTGAGCGG
>NZ_JBHXMF010000012.1:125346-131665 GCF_042721055.1 Streptomyces sp. NPDC058470 | reverse complement strand
GCGGGGAGCTGAGCGGGTTTCCACACGGCCGGACGGTCGGCCCGGCGCTGAGCGGGTTTCCACACGGCCGCAGGATCCGCACCGCCATCGGATCCGTCGGCGGCGCACTCTCACTCAATCCCGTACCGCCACGTAGTCCCGTACCGCCGCTCACTCGACCCCGTACCGCGCCCCGATCCCCGCGATCAGCAGGAGCAGCCCCTCCTCGAATCCCTCCTCGAAGTTCTGGAAGACCTCGGCGCCCGCGGACGCCGCAAGAGGGAAGTCGGCCATGCGGGCGGCGCGCTCCTCGACGTCGTAGCCCTCGCGGCGCTCCCCCGGCAGCGGCCAGACGCCCTGTTCCTCGGCGACGAAGCCGAGGGTGAAGTAGTGGGCGGTGGTGCTGGCGCGGACCGCCTGGGGAAAGGTGAAGCCCGCCTCCACCAGGGCGCGGAGGTTCGCCTCCAAGTCGACCGCGTGCTCGATGCCGGTGAAGCGGGTGCCGCTGAACACCTTGGCGCCGTCGCGGTAGCCGAGCAGCGCCGCGCGCAGGCCACGCTGGCTCGCGAGGATCCGTTCCTGCCAGGTGGTGTCCGGGGCGGGCCGCGCGCTCGCCATCATCCGGCGGTACATCTCCGTCGCCATCTCGTCGAGCAGGGCCTGCTTGTTCTTGAAGTGCCAGTAGAGGGCGGGGGCCTGGACGTCCAGCTCCTTGGCTATCGCCCGGAGAGTGAGCCCGTCGAGGCCGACCTCGTTGAGGAGCCTCAGGGCGGTCTCGACGACCTGCTTCTTGTCCAGCTTGGGAGATCTCTGACTAGCCACGCTTGACAGTTTAACGCCGTTAAGGGCACGCTCGGAGCATGGAGCTTAACGGCGTTAAGGAACTGTTCATGAGCACGTATGACACGGATGTACTGATCGTCGGCGCCGGCGCGGCCGGGCTTGCGCTCGCCATCGACCTTGCCCGGCGCGGGGTGCCCGCCCTCGTTGTGGAGCGCGCCGACGCGCTCTTCCCCGGCTCGCGCGGCAAGGGTCTGCAGCCCCGCACTCAGGAGGTCTTCGACGACCTCGGTGTAGTCGAGGCGGTCCGCACGGCGGGCGGCCCCTACCCGGTCTCGATCGTCTGGCAGGACGGGGAGCGCAAGGGCGAGCGCAAAATGGCCGACGAGACCGAGGCGACGGAGGCCGCGCCCTACCACGAGGCGTGGATGCTGGCGCAGTGGCGTACGCAGGAGATCCTCTTCGCGCGGCTGACAGAACTCGGCGGAGGAGTCGCGTTCGGGCGGGAGCTGGTGGGGATCGCGCAGGACGCGGACGGGGTGACGGCCTCCTTCGCATCGGGCGCTCCGGTCCGCGCCCGCTACGCCGTCGCCGGTGACGGTGGCCGCAGCACCGTGCGGCGCGTGCTCGGCATCGGCATGACCGGCGAAACCGTCGACCCGAACCCGATGCTGGTGGCCGACGTCCGCATCACCGGCCTCGACCGCGGCAACATCAACATGTTCCCGCCCGCCGGCGACGAGGGCTTCATGGTGGTCTTCCCGCTGGCGGGGACGGAGGACTTCCAGGTGGTGGCCCAGTTCCCGGACGGCACGGACATCGACCTCTCCCTCGAGGGCATCCGCAAGGTCGTCGCCACCCGCTCGCACCTCTCCCCCGAGGACGTGACCGAGGTGCGCTGGGCCTCCAACTTCCGGCCGCGGGCCGCCCTGGCCGACCGGTTCCGCGAAGGCCGCATCTTCCTCGCGGGCGACGCCGCGCACGTCCACTCACCCGCGGGCGGGCAGGGCCTCAACACCAGCGTCCAGGACGCCTACAACCTGGGGTGGAAGCTGGGCGCGGTACTGAGCGGCACGGCGGCCCCGGCCCTCCTCGACTCGTACGAGGAGGAGCGGCTGCCCAACGCCGCCGACATGCTCGGCCTGACCACCCAGGTCCACCGCGGCGAAGTCCAGCGCGGCGCGGCCACGCAGCAGCTCGGCCTGGGCTACCGGGGGCGCTCACTCGCGGTGGAGACCCGGGAGGGGCTGCCGTCCGGTGCGCTGCACGCGGGCGACCGCGCACCGGACGGCATCCGTGGCGGCGTACACCTCTTCGACGAGTTCCGCGGGCCGCACTGGACGCTGCTGGCGGTCGGCACGGACGGGGACCTGCCGCAGCTCGCCGGGACCCCTACGGTCCGGATTCCGGCGTACGAGGCGTACGGCACGGGGGTCTTCCTCGTCCGGCCCGACGGTTACGTGGGCTGGGCGGGCGGGACGGCAGAGGGACTGGCGGAGTACGCGAGCCGCGTGGGCGTCGCCCCGGACAGGTCCTAGTCCCGTCTACGCGCCGGCCAGCGTCAGCTTCACGGCGAAGCCGAGGAAGAGCGCGCCGACTGCGGTGGTGGCCCCGGCCGAGAGTCGCCTGCGGCTGCGGAAGGCCGCCGCCAGCTTCGTACCGCTGAAGATCAGCGCGGAGAGGTAGAGGAAGCTCGCCAGCTGGGCGAAGGCGCCGAGGACGAAGAAGGAGAGGGCCGGGTAGGCGTACGCCGGGTCCACGAACTGTACGAAGAAGGCGACGAAGAACAGGATCGCCTTCGGGTTGAACAGACTGATGACCAGCGCCCGCTTGAAGGGCCGCTCCTCGGCCGCCGTCACCACGGCCGGAGCCTCCGCCCGTGCCTTCCGGGTCCGCCACATCCCCCACGCGGACCGCAGCATCCCGATCGCCAGCCACGTCAGATACCCGGCACCGGCGTACTTCACGATCCCGAACAACAGCGCGTTCCCCTGCAACAGCGAGGCCACTCCCGCCGCCGACAGCGTCATCAGAGCGGTGTCCCCGCACCAGACGCCCGCCGCCGCTTTGTAGCCGGTACGTATGCCGCTGCGAGCGGCGACCGACAGGACGTAGATCGAGTTCGGGCCGGGAAGCAGGACGATCAGGACAAGGCCTGCGAGGTAGGTGGGGAGGTCGATGACACCAAGCATGGATCGAGTGTCGCACGAGGGTACGACACACTTCCTCCGGGTATCGCGGGTCGGTCAGTCACCGTCGAGGAGGGTGTCCACGGAGAGGTCGAGGGTGATGCCGACGGACTCGGGGACGGGGACGGTCTGGCCTCGCTTGAAGCGCTGGGGGGCGTCGTACTTCCCCTCGACAGGGTTCTGGCAGAGCAGCACCTCGTCGTGCTTGCGGTCGACCACGATGTAGACCGGGATGCCCGCCTCGGCGTAGCTCTCGACCTTGGGGCCGAGGTCGTCCGACCAGTTCGAGGACGTTACTTCCACGACCAGACGGAAGACGTTCGGGGCGTAGCAGTTCTTCTGGACGAGGGCGTCGCGGAAGTCCTCGTCCACGACGGAGAAGTCGGGGATCGCGTAGTCGTCGGGCAGCGCGGGCAGCCACAGTCCGATGCCCTGGACATACCTGAGACCGGCCTTCCGGGCTCCCGCCCCATCGAACGCTACGACCAGCCAAGTCAACGACAGCGCATGCGAGCCGTCCGGCGGCGGTGTCACAGTGAGCCTCCCCTGGAGAATCTCCACGCGGTGCCCAGGCAGTGCACGGGAGAGCAGGTCGGCGGCTTCGCCCAACGTCAGCTCGTGTTGCATTACAGCCACGGCATCCTCCTTTTCAGGGCTCACACTTCACGAGAGTAGCCGGGGGCGGGCGGTTTCCGCTCCCGGTCACCCGTACGAAGTAATCACGCAGGTCAGAAGGCATCCGTAGGAACATAAGTCCCCCAAACCCCCCGCAGCGCGTTGCACACCTCGCCCACCGTCGCCCGCGCCCGCAGCGCGTCCTTCATCGGGAACAGCACGTTGTCCGTACCCTCCGCCGCCTTCTTCAGGGCGGCCAGTGCGCCGTCCACCGCCGACTGGTCCCGTTCCGCCCGGAGCCTCGCGAGGCGCTCCGCCTGCTGGGCCTCGATCGCCGGGTCGACGCGGAGCGGCTCGTAGGGCTCCTCCTCGTCCAGCTTGAAGCGGTTGACGCCGACGACGACCCGCTCGCCGGAGTCGGTCTCCTGGGCGATGCGGTACGCGGAGCGCTCGATCTCGCCCTTCTGGAAACCGTGCTCGATGGCGCCGACCGCGCCGCCCAACTCCTCGACCCTGGCCATGAGTTCGACGGCCGCGGCCTCCACGTCGTCGGTCATCCTCTCGACGACGTAGGAGCCCGCGAAGGGGTCCACGGTGGCGGTGACGTCCGTCTCGTACGCCAGCACCTGCTGCGTACGGAGTGCGAGCCGCGCGCTCTTGTCCGTCGGCAGCGCGATCGCCTCGTCGAAGGAGTTGGTGTGCAGGGACTGCGTACCGCCGAGCACCGCACCAAGGCCCTGCACCGCGACGCGCACCAGGTTCACCTCCGGCTGCTGAGCGGTGAGCTGGACTCCCGCGGTCTGCGTGTGGAAGCGCAGCATCAACGACTTGGGGTTCTTCGCGCCGAACTCCTCGCGCATCACCCGCGCCCAGATCCGGCGCGCGGCACGGAACTTGGCGACCTCTTCGAGAATCGTCGTACGCGCCACGAAGAAGAAGGACAGGCGCGGGGCGAAGTCGTCGACGTCCATTCCCGCCGCCACCGCCGTCCGCACGTACTCGATGCCGTCCGCCAGCGTGAACGCGATCTCCTGCGCGGGCGAGGCACCCGCCTCCGCCATGTGATAGCCGGAGATCGAGATCGTGTTCCACTTCGGGATCTCGGTCCGGCAGTACTGGAAGATGTCCGCGACCAGCCGGAGGGAGGGCTTGGGCGGGAAGATGTACGTGCCCCGCGCGATGTACTCCTTCAGGATGTCGTTCTGGATCGTGCCCGTCAGCTGTGCGGCCGGCACTCCCTGCTCCTCGCCGACCAGCTGGTACATCAGCAGGAGGAGCGCGGCCGGGGAGTTGATCGTCATCGACGTGGAGACCCTGTCCAGCGGGATCCCGCCGAACAGCACCCGCATGTCGTCGACGGAGTCGATCGCCACGCCGACCTTGCCGACCTCGCCGGACGCGATCGGGGCGTCGCTGTCGTGGCCCATCTGGGTGGGCAGGTCGAAGGCGACCGACAGGCCCGTCGTGCCATTGGCGATCAGCTGCTGGTAGCGCGCGTTGGACTCGACGGCCGTGCCGAAACCGGCGTACTGACGCATCGTCCACGGACGCCCCGTGTACATCGAGGGGTACACACCCCGCGTGAAGGGGAACTCGCCCGGCGCACCCAGCTTCTCGGCCGGATCCCAGCCCTCCAGGGTCTCCGGTCCGTAGACCGGCTCGATGGGCAGACCGGACTCGGATTCGCGCGCCATTGCTGTGTCTCCCGCCGAAGCTGGCCAATACCTGTTTGATGGGCTTCGCTCTCCACCATGCGGTGTAGTTCGCCACCGGGCACGCGCGGGGAGCATCTCAGGTGACACACGACGGCACGACGGGGGTCCGATGCGTACGGCACCACGGATGACGAGACACGGGAAGCGCTCACTGGCCGCCCTGGCGGCGCTGATCGCGGTCAGCGGCTGTACGGCGCAGGCCGGGGACGCGGACGGGAAACAGCCGCCCCTGATAAGGATCGACGGCACGGCCGGCGCCACCCCCACGCCCCGGCCCACCGCCACCTCCGACGACCCCAAGCCGAGCGCCACCCCGGCGAAAACCCCGGCCCCGGCCCCCGAGGTCCTCTGGTCCAAGGGCGACGAGGGCACCGACGTACGCGAGGTGCAGGCCCGGCTGCGGCAGGTCGCCTGGCTCTTCGACGGGCCGACGGGGACGTACGACGACCTCACCGCCACCGCCGTGAAGGGCTTCCAGGGCAAGCGTGGTCTGCCGCGGACCGGCGAGCTGGACACCGTCACCTGGCAGCGGCTGCAGAAGATGACGAAGGAACCGGGAAAGTGGGAGCTGTACGCGTTCGGCGGGCAGCCGGCCGCGGAACCGGACGCGCGCTGCATGACGGGCCGCGTGCTCTGCGTCAGCAAGACGAGCCGCACGCTGCGCTGGATGATCGACGGCCGGACGGTGTCGACGACGGAGGTGCGGTTCGGCTCGGAGTACACGCCGACCCGCGAAGGTGTGTTCAGCGTCTACTTCAAATCGCGCTATCACGTGTCGACGCTCTACGACTCGTCCATGCCGTACGCCATGTTCTTCAGCGGCGGCCAGGCGGTCCACTACTCCGCCGACTTCGCGGGCCGCGGCTATTTCGGTGCCTCGCACGGCTGCGTCAACGTTCGGGACGAGGGGAAGATCGCGGAGCTGTTCGCGCAGGTCCGCACGGGAGACAAGGTCGTCGTCTACTGGTGACGCGCGGTGCGGAGCAGCGGGGCGCGGAGAGGTGAGGCGGCGCGGGCGGGACCGGGGGAACGTGTCCCGCC
>NZ_JBHXMF010000012.1:107000-125336 GCF_042721055.1 Streptomyces sp. NPDC058470 | reverse complement strand
TTCTTGGCGCTCTCGGGGGGGGGGTGGGGGGGCGCGGGGGTGCGGGGGGGGGGGGGCGGCGGGGGGGCGGCGGGGGGCCCCGCCCCCCCCCCCCCGCCGAGGTGCACCGAGCCATGGGTACGGGGGGAACCCTGGCTCGGTGCGAGGGCCGATGACCAGTCGGCTCACCCACTACTGCGCCACCGCGGCTGAAAATGTCACACCAGGGGCGGGTGGAAAGTCGGCGGAACACGAACCCGCAGGTCAGGATGTTTCGGCGAGGTTCAGGACCGAGGCCGAGGGTGACGGTGAGGGTGAAGGGGAGGCCGAAGGTGACGGTGAAGGGGAGGGTGAAGGCGTCAGGGTGAGGGTTCCGCCGCTGCCGAGGACATCGTTGCCACGGCGGCCGTTACCGCGGTCGTCCTCGTCCTTGCCGTGCTGGTGGCCACGGCCGTCCCCGCCACGACCCCCGTCGCTGTCGTCGCTACCGCTGTCGTTGCCGCTCGGCAGTAGCGGGAGCAGCGGGAGTATGTGGTTGCCGTCGTCGTCACTCCCGTCTCCCGGGGCGGAGCCCCCGTCCGAGTCCTGACCGAAGCCCTGGTCGGAGCGGGTTTCCCAGGTCGCGTCCGAACTCCCGTCCGAGTCCTTGGAGTCCTCGTCCCCGGCGTTCTTCCCGCTGTCGTCGGCGCCGGTGCCCGCCCGGTCCAGGACTTCGTTGCAGTACTTCTTCAACCGGCCCTGGCCGGAGCCTCCCGCGGCGTCCTCCAGAACCCGCCTACGGCCGGCGTCCAGTTCCCTGCCGTCGAGGACGTCACGGCACGACGAGCGTGTCCGGCTCCACCACTCGCGGGAGCGGCCCTGCTCCCCCGCCCCGTCCGGGCCCTGCTGCCCGTCCGACACACGTCCGCCGGCCTCCTTCTGCGAGGAGCCGCCGACGGACGAACCGCTCGTGGCTCCGTCAGGTGTACCGGCCGGGAAACCACCGCCCCCCGAGCCCTCGGGTGACGGCGGGACGAGCGGCCGCTCCGGTGTGGCCGCGGCCGTGACCGAGGCGGTAGGACCGGGTTTGTCGTCACCGAACGGAGTCGGCAGCATTCCGGTTCCGGTCGCGACGGCGACCCCGCCGATCATCCCGGCGGCCAGCGCCGCGGCAAGACCGAGGCGCGTGGGACGACCCCAACGGACCCGGCGACCACCGAGGTCCGGACGTCCCAGACGGATGAGACCGGCGTCGGAGGAGTACGCGGTGGTGATGCGGGAGGCGGAGCGCGTACGACCGCGCGGGGCCGGCTGCTCCACCTCACCGTCCACATCCGCGCGCACTTTGCGGAACGCGGCCAACGCGGAAGCCTCGCCGGGGAGTTCGTCGTTGCCGAGCGCGGGGCCCGGGACCAGCGCGGCGAGCGCCCGGGCGAGCCGGTCCACCTGGTTCCGGTCGTGGGCGTCGACGGCTTCCAGGGGTTCTCCGCGCATCAGGCGCTCCGCGGCGTCGCGGTCCAGCCACCGGCCGGGGGGCCGTGGGTTTTCTCCCGGGAAGACACAGCGCTCGTCGGCCATCACATGTCCTTCTGCGTCCGCGACCGCGTATGCGTCACACCGGCGGACGTCACCGCACGTGTGCGCGGTTCTCTTTGTGGGGGTACGACGCCGAGTGCCCCGACGGATTCCGGATCGTCGCCGAGCAGCTCCGCGAGCCGTTTCAGACCGCGGTGCGCCGCTGTACGCACCGCACCGGGACGCTTGCCGAGGGTCTCGGCCGCGGTCTTGGCGTCGAGGCCGACGACGACGCGCAGTACGACGGCCTCCGCCTGATCCTGCGGGAGTTGGGCGATGAGCGAAAGCGTTCTGTCGGTGGCCAGGGACTCGATGGCCTCGCCCGCGGTGTCGGACTCGCCCGCCTTGCCGGTCAGTTCGGTCTCGTCGCCGCCTATCGCGGGGCGGCGCCCGCGCATCCGTATGTGGTCGAGCGCGCGGTTACGGGCGATACGGGCGGCCCAGCCGCGGAAGCGGTCGGCGTCACCGCTGAACCGCTCCAGGTCACGGGCGATCTGCAACCAGGCCTCGGACGTGACGTCTTCCGCGTCCGGGTCGCCGACCAGCGTCCGTATGTATCCGAGCAACCGCGGGTGCACCGCGCGGTACACAGTCCGGAACGCGGTCTCGTCCCCGTCCTGTGCCGCAAGCACCGCGGCAGTCAGCTCCGCGTCGTCCCCCAGCACCGCGCGCGCCCCTCTTTGCGCCTAAGCCGGCGCCGCTTTCGCGGACCGGGTACTCGCCGTCGTGGTTGCTCAATCGATGGTTGCGGTCTCAAGGCCCCTCATAAGTGCGGTTGTCCCCTCTCCACACCTCGGCGCGAATGGCACGTTACGGCGTGAAACCGCTCCCCGTCCATGTTCGTACAACACGCAACTACACGGTAACGGTGCGAGGTGTGACACAAAACGCAGCGTTGGCGCTGTAGGGAGTACGGGCCGCCGCGCGGCCCGTGCCGCGCGACGGCCGGGGCCTCTCCTGTGGGGGGTGGCGGCCTCGGCCGTTGCCATCGGCAAGGGCGGGTTCTGCCGCCCCCCTGGACCTCGCGAAGCCGGGTCCGGTCGGGTCGAAGCTCACCGTGTGGCCTCCCGGCACAGCAACCGCAGCGAACCGTCGCCCGCGTAGCAGCGGCGGGCCTCGTCGATCGGGTCCCACAACCGCCCGTCAGGCGTACGGATCCAGTGGTCGCCGCCCGTCACCCACCACTCCGCGCCCGTGCTCCGGGCGACGACCTCACCGGCGTACGCCCCGAAGCCGCGCAACACCGTCTCGACGGCGGCGTAGGGCGCTCCCTCCTGCCGTATCTCCTCGATCAGCCGGTCGACGCGCCACAGACTCTGCGCGGAGTAGTCCAGGCGCAGCCGGGCGCCCTCACGCATCGTCGCGACCGCGTCCGCCGCCCACCGGATGGGCTTCGTCGCAGCTTGGGGCCGGGTTGCTCGAGTTGCGTCCACACTCGAAAGAGCGCCCTCCGCCCAAGATTCGTCACCCCGATCCGAGCACTCCCCGACACCGGCCCGATATCGCCCCACGGCACCCACAGGACAAACACAGGACTCTCGCAGGCCGGAGGTTTATGACCCGAAGGGGCAGAAGGGCTGGCGGTGTTGGGGTGGGACCGTTGCCCGTACGACGCGGAGGCGCCGGAGGATGGGGGGTGTTGGCGCTAGGAGGGCGAGGTACCGGCGGAGCATTTGGCGGCCGTACGACGCGGGCGGCGCCGTACCCGGACAAGGCACCGGCGCAGCACGGCCTACGTCCGCCCCCGCGCCCGCCGCGACACCACCGCCCGGAGCACCCGCCGTCCCTCCGTCGACTGTCCCAGGACCAGCCGCAGGCCGCCCTCGCCGCGGTCCGCGAGCAGTTCCAGGATGGCGATCTGGCGCCGCAGTTCGGCGGCGACGAGCGGGGACATGCCGTCCGTACGGCCCTCTCGCCGGGCCGCGACCGAGGACGAGGACGTGTCGGCGGCGGCGATATCGAGGAGTCCGTGGATCTGCAGGGCCGCCACGGAACAGTCGTCCGCCCATGTCCGCAGGGCGGCGGCGGAATGCTCGACCGGAACGGTGGCGAGCATGTGACGGGCGAGGAGGGCGGCTTGGTGGTCGGGCGAGGTGCCGGAGTCGGTGCCGGGGTTGGAGCCGGAGCCGGAGTAGGAGCCGGAGCCGGCCCGCGCCCCGAGGTCGAGGCCGAGGTCGAGGTCCTCCGAACCCTCCAGCTCGCCCAGCTCCCCCAGATCCGCCCGCGCCTTGGCGAGCCGCTCCCCCCACGCGTCCCCGTCCACCAGGCTCGTCCACAGGGGCCGCAGAACGTCGTCATCGTCGCCACCCAGCAGGGGAACGCACCGATCCAAACAAGCCAGCCCGCTCGCCGCCAGCCCACGCTCATCGGCCTGAGCGATCAGTTCCACCAGGCTCATCGTGACTCCCTCGAACTCCTCGAACTCCTCGAACACCGCAGCAGGGCGCCTGTTTCTCACGGAGCCCGCACTTCCCCTTACTGCGTGCGACAGGCCGGGAGTGTCACAGGAGCTCACAAAGGCACGACGCCAAGTCGGTCCAGGAACCGGAATAGCAGGTTTTCGGCCAACGGGTCAGGGTCCGCGGTCAATACGTCGAGAAGCGGTTGCGCGACCACCGCGTGGCCGGCCTCCGCGGCCCAGGCGACGGCGCGTTCGGCGGCGTCGGCCGGCTCCAGGAAGTAGTCGTCGACGCCGAGCCCCTCCTCGCTGTCCCCCAGGTACCGGGCCATCGCGGGCCGCGCGAGACACGTCGTCCACGCACCGCTCTCCGGCGCGGCCGCCTCGACGACCACACAGTCGCTGTCCATGACGTACCCGAACAGCGCGGGCGCCCCGGTCTCCCGGGCGAGCGTGTTCATGCTGCCGACGTCCCCGTCGCCGCTCGGGTACTCCCACACCTGCCAGCCGTCGGGCGCCGTGGCCCGCAGGACCATGCCCGGCGCCCCCGCCAGCGCGTCCAGCTCCGCGAGCGACCGCTCACTTCTACCGACGACGTAGTACCCCCAGTAGCCCATTCCGGTCCCCCCGGTCTCTCGGTTCGGCTCGGGCCGAATACACCACAGACATACGGGAGTTGGCTACCCAATCGGGCAATCCGCCCCTAGGTCGTACGCCGACCGGTAGGGGCCCGGGGCTCAGTTCGGGTCCTTCAGCCCAGCCGGTCCGCCAGTTCCCTGAAGGCCGTCCAGGACAGCGCGGGTTCACCGGAATCCCACAACTTCTGGACGGTGGCGCGCAACGGCATCCTGACCCCCGCCGCCACCTGGTCCTGGGTCTGCGAGCCCGCGAGATCGCACCACACCGCGAAGCTGCCGCCGAGGATCTGCCCGTCGTACTTCGCGGGGACCGCGGTCGTGCCGCGTACGACGAGCGGGGTCCACTGCTCGTAGATGCGCTGCCCGGTCGGGTAGACGAAGGTCTGCGGCTGGCCGAGGACGTAATAGAGGTACTCGTCGTTGTAGTTGATCAACTCGCGTCCCGCGTCGAGGTATTCGACGGGCTTGCGTGCACCGATCTCCTTGCCCGTCCAGTACGCCACCTGCAGATCGCTGTCGGCCTGCACCTGACCCCCGGGAAAGAACCCGTCGTTCCAGGCCCGCAGCGTCCGGTCGTGGCCGTGCAGCACCTCGGCACGGTCGTTGAGCCAGCCGGTCGCGAGGTCGGCGATGCCCGCGCCCGAGCCATAGGTGTTCACGGCGGCGGTGACCAACTGCGGGTAGGAGGCGGCGGGGTTGGCGACCATCAGCGCCCGGTACTCGTCGCCGCCGAGGTGCCAGTAGGCGCCGGGGAAGAGATCGGCGTACTCGTTCAGCAGCTCGTCGACCAGGTCGGCGGACGCCTGCTGGGAGATGTCGATCGAGCCCTGCGAGGCGACGCCCTGCGCGTTGCGCAACTGGAGTTCGGGGTGTGCGGCGAGCACCGCGCCCAGGTGGCCGGGTGAGTCGATCTCGGGGACGACGGTGATGTGCCGGCTCGCGGCCAGGTCGAGGATCTCGCGGACCTGCGCCTTGCTGAGGTGCTGCTTCGACACGATCTCCGGGTGCGTGTCGGACTCGATGCGGAAGCCCTGGTCGTCGGAGAAGTGCAGGCCGAGCTGGTTGAACTTCAGGTCGCCCAGCTCCCGGACCCGGTCCTCGATCCAGTCCGCCGTGAAGTGCTTGCGCGCGATGTCCAGCATGAACCCGCGCTGCGGCTTCGCGGGCCGGTCCCGTACGACGCCCTCGGGCGCCGTGCCGCCGCCGTGCACCTCCTGCTTGAGCGTGCGCGTGCCGTAGAAGACACCCGCGTCGCCGGGAGCGGTGATCGTGACCCGGCCGCTCTTGACGGTCAGGGTGTACGACTCGACGCCCGAGGTCGTGTCGTCGAGGCCCAACTCGACGTCCCCGGAACGGGGTTCGGTCTCCCCCGCGTACGACAGCTTGAGCTCGCCGGCGAGCAGCCGCCCCTCGTCGGCGAGTTCACTGTCGGCGACGACCACCCGGGCGCCGGTGGCAGGGCGCCAGCCGGGGCCTCTGGCAGGGGTGTGTTCGCGGACGGCGGGGATGGTGCGGGGGGTCTGGGACAGGGGGTACGTCCGGGTCGGCGAGGGGGCGGGGCTGGTGGGCGTCGGTGCGGTGCTCGACGCGGTCACCGGCGTACCGCTCGACGGCACCCGCGCTCCCGCCGGTTCCCCGCTGTCGCCGGCGGGCCAGAACGCGACGGTGAGCGCGGCGGCCCCGGCGACGACTACACCGCCGCCCGCGATAACGGCCCACTGCATCCGCCGCCCCGGCGCGCGGCGCCGGCCGGTGCTCATGGCGCCACGCTCCCCGCGGTGACGGCCGGGAGTTTTTCGCCCCCTCCGCCCCTACCCGTCCCGTACCTCGGGGCGCTGCCCCCAGACCTCCGTGTCGCGCTGGACGCGCTCGTCCTCAAACGCCGGACGGGCCAAAAATCCAGCCTCTCCGGCGTTTGAGGAGCGGGGTCTGGGGCGGAGCCCCAGGAACAAGGGACGGGTAGGGGCGGAGGGGGCGAAAGAGCATTCCCACCCGCACCCGCACCCGCACACCCGTTCCCCGTCACGATCCCCATCACGATCCGCATCACGCCGCTCACTTCGCCGCCGAGGTCGCACATCCAGGTCCGTACATCCATCCCTCAGTGAACCTAGGCCCCCATCCCCCTCCACACCGTCCATCACACGTTCCGAAACACTCCCGTCCGGGTGAAATTCGGGCATCCGTCGGACAGCTCCTGACACTCCTCGATAGCGTGAGCATCACAACCCCCACTCTTTCCCCTGCCGAATCACGCGTGATCCCCATCGGACGTCACGCGAAACACCACCGCCGAGGACCCCCGCTGCCGCCGCACCGTCTCCCCCGCCTCCCCGAGCAGAAGAGCGCGGCGCCGTCCCCGGCCCGCCTGAAGGGGTTCAACTCCGCGCCCGCCGAGACCGTCGAGCGCGCCCTTCTCCTGTGCTGCCGCAGCCTGCGCTGGGCCCACCGCCTCACCGAGCACCGGCCCTACCCGGACCTGGACTCGCTGCTCGCCGCGGCCGACGAGGCGGCGTACGACCTGACGCCCGCCGACCTCGCCGAGGCGTTGGCCGGGGAGTCGCTCACACTGCTCCCGGACGGCGCGTACTCCGCCGCCCACACCGCACTGAGCGCCGCGCACGCCGCGTACGAGAGCCGGTTCGGGCATGTGTTCGTCATCTGCCTCGACGACCTCGCCCCGGCGGAGGCACTCGACGAGGTGCTCGCCGGAATCCGCTCCCGCCTCGCCCACGACCCCGAGGAGGAGCGCGTCCTCGCGGCCGAGGAGCTCAGACGCCTCGCCCGGGGTCGGCTCGCACGCCTTGCGCATACCTTCGAAACGGGCGAAGGCAGGAGCGAAGGAGACAGCGTGGGTGGAACTGTCGAAATACGTGGATTCCAGGCATCCCTATAGCCCGTACGAGCTTGTTTGGCTGCCTGTTTGATCACACCAGCGGGGCCGCTGTAAGCGTTCCGACAAGTCGTCGCTACGATGGCCGGGGCCGGTGGACCGTACCCGGCCGGGCCCGTCCGACACCCAAGCCGGCGCGGCCCCAATCCCCGCTCCCGGAGGGTTTTTCCGTGCCGGCTGGAACGCTGTACCGCGGCCGGGAAGGAATGTGGTCCTGGGTGGCTCATCGAGTCACCGGCGTCCTCATCTTCTTCTTCCTGTTCGTACACGTGCTGGACACCGCTCTCGTCCGTGTATCCCCCGAGGACTACGACAAGGTCGTAGCCACGTACAAGACGCCGCTCGTCGCGCTGCTGGAGTACGGCCTCGTCGCCGCCATCCTCTTCCACGCGCTCAACGGTCTGCGTGTCATCGCCGTCGACTTCTGGTCGAAGGGCCCGCGCTACCAGAAGCAGATGCTCTGGTCCGTCGTCGGTATCTGGGTCGTGCTGATGGCGGGGGCCCTTTACCCCGTCCTCGGTCACGCATTCCGCGAAGTCTTCGGGAGCTGACACAGATGTCCACCACCGAAACCGCCGCATCCGGCATCGGCCCCGTCGAAGGCGCGGACGAGTTCTCGACGTACAGCGTCGACAACCCGGCGCCGCTCATCGAGGCCCCACGCCAGCGGACCAGGAAGACCCCGAAGTCGACCCGTGGCAACTTCGAGATGTACGGCTGGCTCTTCATGCGCCTGTCCGGCATCGTCCTGGTCGTCCTGGTCCTCGGCCACCTGCTCATCCAGCTCGTCCTCGACGGCGGCGTCTCCAAGATCGGCTTCGCCTTCGTGGCCGGCCGCTGGGCGTCCCCGTGGTGGCAGGCCTGGGACCTCGCGATGCTGTGGCTCGCGATGCTGCACGGCTCCAACGGCCTGCGTACGGTCATCAACGACTACGCGGAGCGCGCGAACACGCGCCTGTGGCTGAAGGGCCTGCTGTACACCGCCACGGTGTTCACGATTCTGCTGGGCACGCTGGTGATCTTCACCTTCGACCCGAACATCCGCTAGGCACGGGGCTGAGGCAACCACTCATGAAGATCCACAAGTACGACACCGTCATCGTCGGCGCCGGCGGCGCCGGTATGCGCGCCGCCATCGAGTCGACGAAGCGCAGCCGCACCGCCGTGCTGACCAAGCTCTACCCCACCCGCTCCCACACGGGCGCCGCGCAGGGCGGCATGGCCGCCGCGCTCGCCAACGTGGAGGAGGACAACTGGGAGTGGCACACCTTCGACACGGTCAAGGGCGGTGACTACCTGGTCGACCAGGACGCCGCCGAGATCCTGGCGAAGGAGGCCATCGACTCGGTCCTCGACCTGGAGAAGATGGGCCTTCCCTTCAACCGGACGCCCGACGGGACGATCGACCAGCGCCGCTTCGGCGGTCACAGCCGTAACCACGGTGAGGCGCCGGTGCGCCGCTCCTGCTACGCGGCTGACCGCACCGGTCACATGATCCTCCAGACGCTGTACCAGAACTGCGTCAAGGAGGGCGTGGAGTTCTACAACGAGTTCTACGTCCTGGACCAGCTGATCGTCGAGATCGACGGTGTGAAGCGGTCCGCGGGCGTCGTCGCGTACGAACTCGCGACCGGCGAGATCCACGTCTTCCAGGCGAAGGCGGTGATCTACGCGTCCGGCGGCACCGGCAAGTTCTTCAAGGTGACGTCCAACGCGCACACGCTGACCGGTGACGGCCAGGCCGCGGTCTACCGTCGCGGGCTGCCGCTGGAGGACATGGAGTTCTTCCAGTTCCACCCGACCGGCATCTGGCGCATGGGCATCCTGCTGACGGAGGGCGCCCGTGGTGAGGGCGGCATCCTCCGCAACAAGGACGGCGAGCGCTTCATGGAGAAGTACGCGCCGGTGATGAAGGACCTGGCGTCGCGAGACGTCGTGTCCCGGTCCATCTACACGGAGATCCGTGAGGGCCGTGGCTGCGGTCCCGCGGGCGACCACGTCTACCTGGACCTCACCCACCTTCCGCCGGAGCAGTTGGACGCCAAGCTCCCGGACATCACCGAGTTCGCCCGTACGTACCTGGGTATCGAGCCGTACACGGACCCGATCCCGATCCAGCCCACCGCGCACTACGCGATGGGCGGCATCCCGACGAACGTCCAGGGTGAGGTGCTGAGCGACAACACCACGGTCGTCCCGGGCCTGTACGCGGCCGGCGAGGTCGCGTGTGTGTCGGTCCACGGCGCGAACCGCCTGGGCACGAACTCGCTCCTCGACATCAACGTGTTCGGGAAGCGCGCGGGTATCGCCGCCGCCGAGTACTCGGTGAAGGCCGACTACGTCGAGCTGCCCGAGGACCCGGCCTCCCAGGTCGTGTCGCAGGTCGAGCACCTGCGCAACTCCACGGGCACGGAGCGGGTCGCGGTCCTGCGCAACGAACTGCAGGAGTGCATGGACGCCAACGTGATGGTGTTCCGCACCGAGCAGACGATCAAGACGGCGGTCGAGAAGATCGCGGAGCTGCGCGAGCGCTACCTGAACGTCTCGATCCAGGACAAGGGCCGCCGCTTCAACACGGACCTCCTGGAGGCCATCGAGCTGGGCAACCTGCTCGACCTGGCCGAGGTCATGGCGACGTCCGCGCTGGCGCGCAAGGAGTCCCGCGGCGGTCACTACCGCGAGGACTACCCGAACCGCGACGACGTCAACTTCATGCGCCACACCATGGCGTACCGCGAGGTCGGCGACGACGGCACCGAGTCCATCCGTCTCGACTACAAGCCGGTCGTCCAGACCCGCTACCAGCCGATGGAGCGTAAGTACTGATGGCAACCCCGACCCTGGACAAGGCGGACGCGGCCGACAAGCCTGAAGCAGGCTTCGCCGACTCCCCGTACATCACCGCCACGTTCCGCATCCGCCGCTTCAACTCCGAGGTCTCGGCCGAGGCGGTCTGGGAAGACTTCCAGCTGGAGATCGACCCGAAGGAGCGCGTCCTCGACGCCCTCCACAAGATCAAGTGGGACCAGGACGGAACGCTCACCTTCCGTCGCTCCTGCGCGCACGGCATCTGCGGCTCGGACGCCATGCGGATCAACGGCAAGAACCGCCTTGCCTGCAAGACGCTGATCAAGGACCTCAACCCCGCCAAGCCGATCACGGTCGAGCCCATCAAGGGCCTCACGGTCCTCAAGGACCTGATCGTCGACATGGACCCGTTCTTCCAGGCGTACCGCGACGTGATGCCCTTCCTGATCACGAAGGACACCAACGAGCCGACGCGGGAGCGTCTCCAGTCGGCGGAGGACCGCGAGCGCTTCGACGACACCACGAAGTGCATCCTCTGCGCGGCGTGCACGTCGTCCTGCCCGGTCTTCTGGAACGACGGCCAGTACTTCGGCCCGGCTGCCATCGTCAACGCCCACCGCTTCATCTTCGACTCACGTGACGAGGCGGGCGAGCAGCGCCTCGAGATCCTCAACGACAAGGACGGTGTGTGGCGCTGCCGCACCACGTTCAACTGCACGGACGCCTGCCCTCGGGGGATCGAGGTCACGAAGGCGATCCAGGAGGTCAAGCGGGCGCTGATCACTCGGCGGTTCTGACCCCGTCTTCTGTATGTCCGTGAGGGCCCCGTTTCCTTGTTTCCTCGGGAACGGGGCCCTCACGCGTACCCGGCCACGATCGGGTGATGGGTCTCGGTCAGGACCCCTGAGGGCTGTCCGGCCTACGATGATGCTCTCGACAACAGCCCACGGGAGGCACCTGATGTCCGCAGCACCCGTCGAGCAGCCGCATGGCGACCGGTCGCTGATCGCGGAGGCGAACCGCATCATGGATCGCCTCCCGGGCCTCCGGGTCGAGATCATCGGAGGCCAGATCCTCGTGACACCGTCCCCCGACGTCGCTCACGCGAGGGCTCTGAAATGGGTGACTCGTCCCTTCGAGGCCGCTGGTCTCGACGAGGACGAGACCGAGGTGCACCAAGCCATCGGCGTCTGGCTGCCGGACGGTCCCGAGGACTACGCGATCCCCGATCTCTGCATTGTCGAAGCCGACATCGAAGAGCACCTCGTTGAGAACAACTCGTACGACCCCGTGGTCTTCCGCCTCGTCCTGGAGGTCACGTCCAGCAACTGGAAGGCCGATCTCCGCACCAAGGTCACCGCTTACGCCCAGGCGAAGATCCCGGTCTACGTGATCGTCGACCGCAAACACCAGCGCCTCCACGTTCTGACCGACCCTGCCGGAGACGAGTACGCGACCCACCGCATCCACGCCCCCGGCGAACTCGTCACCCTCCCCGACTCCATCGGCGCCAAGGTCACGCTCGACGTGGCGGAGATCCTCAGGGCCGGGCAGCCGAAGGGCGGTTGAGCGTTCCAGGAAGAAGAACACCTCGACCCGGCTGCCGACCCCCATGCCACGCGCCGTCGAGGCGGCGATCTGAGCCCCGAGGGCCAGACGTACGGAGCCCCGCCTCCCGAGCTGGAGACAGGGCTCTCGTCGTACGTCCGGTCGGCATCAGCCGCGCAGGACGCGACCCTGCTTGTCCGTGCGGTCGTTGCTCGTGAAGAAGAGGATCGCGTCGATCAGCGCCCATATGCCCAGGCCACCGCAGGTGAGGAGCTGGGCGATGGCCACACCCGTGGAACCGACGTAGAAGCGGCCGATACCGAAGCCACCGAGGAAGAGCTGGAGAAGGCCCGCGGTGATCTTGGACTTGTCGGAGAGCGGGCGGCCCTGGTGGTCGACGCCGAACGGTGCTTCAGGGGTGGGGACAGACATGGAAGTTGCTCCTGGGATGACTGATGAAAGACCGAAGCGGAATGCTCCGGGGGAATCCAGGAGGGAACCCATGACAAATGACGCCTACTGCGATGGCGTACAACGTGCTGCGCCATCCCCCCTGTGACCCGGGAAGCATAGAGAGATCAAGAGGGACAGTGGGACGAAGAACGGTCGATCACCCTGGATCGTTCCATATCCGTGATCAAAATCTGGCCAAAATTGCGTGTGGGGCCGTGGCTGACGGGCAGTTGTGAGGGCTATCGCCTCACCACGGCTGTCCCCGGCGCGCGTTGCCCGGCTCAGGCGACGTTGCGGACCACGGTCCACGCGACGGCCACCACCAACACCATCGCCTGGGCCCGGGGACTGAGGGTGGGCCGCCAACGGCGCCCGCGTACCCCTTCCAAAAACCACCGCCCCAGCAGCGCGAGGGCGAACGGGGAGGCCAGCAGGAGCACCCTGTTGTCGTGCCAGGCCGCCGAGAACTGGCCGTGCATCAGGTCGTACACCATGCGGGTGCCGCCGCAGGCCGGGCAGAGCAGCCCGGTGAGGTAGCGGAACGGGCACTGGGGCAGCAGGTGACCCGGCTCGTGCGGATTGGTGCCGTAGAGATAGCCGGCGCCCGCGACCCCGGCGACGAACACCGCGAGGGGTGCCGTCGCCGCGTGCCGCAGGACAGTCGCCGGCCCGGCACCTCGCCCGGCGTGGGGCTCAGCCACGCAGGATCCGCCCCTGGGAGTCCGTGCCGGTGTTGCTCGTGAGCAGGAGGATCCCGTCGATCAGGGCCCAGATGCCCAGACCACCGCAGGTGAGGAGCTGGGCGATCCCGATGCCGACGTTGCCGATGTAGAAGCGCCCGATGCCGAGGGTTCCGAGGGTGAGCTGGAGAATCCCCGCGACGATCTTCGACTTGTCGGAGTACGGCCGGCCGTAAGGGTCATAGCCGTACGGGGCGTTGGGGTCGCCCGTGTACATGCCGGGCGGCACGGCACCCATCGGGTAGCCCTGCTGCGGGTAGCCCTGTTGCGGATAGCCGTACGGGCCCGGCTGCTGATAGCCCCCCGGCTGCTGATAGTCACCGGGCGGCGGATAGGCACCCGCCGGGCCGGGCCCGTACGGGTTCGGCCCGCCGGGCGGGACGGCCCCGGGGTTCGGATAGCCGTAACCGGGCGGCTGGTCCGGGGGCTGCTGCGGCTGCTGGGGTGGCTGGGGCTGCTCGGTCAAGGTGTTCACTCCTGCATCTCGGTGCGCGGGCCGCTGGACAGGCCTGAAGGCCAAATGACCGAACAGGACTGCCGGTCATATTGCAGGAGCGGGTGGCCGGGAGAGAAGTCGGCTCCCCCGAAGAGCATCCGGAGTACCGGGCCCGGCCGGCGTACTCCAGAAAACCTGGGGGTCTGCATACAACCCTTACGTCCCACCGCACGTCTTCCGTGTACGCCCGCCCCAGCCGTGCCTGTCCTGACCCGGACGGACGGGTGCCCCAGTTCGCTGCGGACCGCCTAAAGGCCCCGCGCACCGCAGGAGACGCACGCAGTTGACAGGAAACGCCCCACGCAGAACCCGTCACCTCGTCCTCGCGACGGCTGCGGCCGCCTCGCTGACCGCCGGCCTGCTCACTGTCACGACGGGCACCGCGACCGCCGCCACCCCCGCCAAGCACGCGGACGACTTCAACGGCGACGGCTACCACGACTACGCGGTCGGTGACAGCGGATCGGTCACCGTGACGTACGGGACCGCGGCGGGCCCTGGCACGAAGGTGAAGACGTTCACCCAGAACAGCGCGGGCATTCCCGGTACGGCCGGTGACGCGGGAGGGTACGGCGACGGCTTCGGCCATTCCCTCGCGAACGCCGACTTCAACCGCGACGGATACGCCGACCTCGCCGTCGGCGACCACAGCGAGAAGGTGAGTGGCAAGGTCGCGGCAGGCGCGTGACGCGGGTGGCGTGCACGTCCTGCGCGGCGGCAAGAAGGGACTGACCGGCGCAGCCTCCCAGTGGTTCACCCGCACGTCCGCGGGCGTCCCGGGCAGCGCCGGCCAGTACTCCATGTTCGGCCTGTACGTCCGCCTCCGCGACCTCGACCGCGACGGCGACGCGGACCTCCTCATCTCGGACAGCGACACCCCGAGCGTCCTGCTGCCGGCCGGCCCGACCGGCATCACGACCGGCGCCGCCACGGAGCCGGAGCTGCGGGCGGACTTCCCGCAGTAGCCGTCCCGTACGCGCGCCGTGGCGATGGTGGTCGCCGACCACCGGTCGCGGCGCGTGCGAGTCACCTGCCCGACCCAGTCTCTCCTTGTGAAGGTCGCCTTACGCGTACGGGGCACGCCACTCCGCCCACACCCTCCATCCCGCCGCTCCCGGCGACGCCCGTTGACGAGAAGGTAGTGCCCTCACTCGTCGGCACAGGCCCGCAGGAGCCGGAGCCCGCACCCGCTCTCGGCGTCGAGGCCCGGCCCCGGGGTCTCGCGGGGCGTAAACGGGCTGCTGTCCCACACGCTGGGCCGTAACCGTCCGCCGACGCGCACGAGCCTGACGGCGACGGGATCCCTCGTACAGGCAAGGGAGTTGGTGACCAGCTCGGAGGCGACGAGCTCAACGCGGTCGAGGAATAGGTCGCGTACGCGGTACCGGGAGAGTGCGACCCGTGCGGGGGCGCGGCCGATGCCCGGCATGCTGCTCCGCAAGGGCCTCGCCGCGAGCGGTGGCGGAGTCGATGTGAACTCGCTGGCATCCGCGGCCAACTCTTCGGGCGGGCTGGATGCCGAGTACAGCGCGACGGGCTGGTCCAGGAGCGACATGCCGTTTCTGATGGGCACGCCCGACACCAACGGCGACCTGATCCCCGACATGTGGGCCATACGATCCGACGGATCCGTGGCGTCCTATCCGGGAAGCAGGACCAGCGTGGTCCCCACGTCCGGAACGCAGGTCATCGCTCCGTCCGTCCTGTGGCTGGCCCGTATCGCCATCGGGTGAAAGCACGCGGGGGGAGTTCGCGGCACCCGCGAACTCCCCCCGCGCCCGGTCAGTCCCGAGTTCCCGCCGAACCGCCGCGGCGGCGGTTGATCGCCGTCAGGTCGATCTCGACCTCGAACGGGACGGTGAGCTTGAGTCGGTCGTGGAAGATTCCGGTGAGTGCGTAGGACTTGGTGGCCGGGTCGAGTTCGTAGACGTAGACGACGGGGAGGCCCTTGTCCTCGTCTTCCTCCACTCGCCAGAAGTGCCGGAAGCCGGCCGCGGCGTATTTGCGGGGCTTGACCTCGCGATCACGTGCGCGGGACTCGGTGGAGACGACCTCCACGGCGAGGACGATGTCCTCGGGGCGGTACCAGGTCTGGCGCGGGCCGGTGTTTGCTTCCACGGGGAAGACCAGAACGTCGGGCTCCGGACGGTTCCTGGCGTCCAGTTTGATGGTCATCTCCCGCATGACATCAAGATGGTCCGGGGCCTGCTCCAGAAGACTGTTCTCCAGCAGGCGCATGCAGCGTCCGCGGAAGGCGGTCTGCGGACTCACGAATACGAGACTCCCGTCGATCAACTCTGTGTGGGGCGGGAGACCCGGGATCCGGTCGAGGTCGTCCGCGGTCCAGCCCTCGGGGGGCGGGATCGGCCAGCGGTACGGCGGCTCGTCGTCGAGCCCGTCCCCGGATGCGGCGCTCATGGTTGCTCCCATACGACGGAGTCTCGCCTGTCGATTCAGCGTACCCAGGGGGAATGTCACCCGCCTCCCCCCATCGGGTGACCCCCACGGTCAGCCCCCGAGGCCCCCGAGGCGCACCCACCTAATCTGACGTCATGTCAGATGATGAGTCGTACGAACTGCTCGGGTTCGACAACGTGCTTCTGCCCGTCGGGAACCTCGATGAGGCCGTGAGTTTCTACGAGCGGGCCGGGTTTCCGGTCGCGTTCCGGCTCGACGAGGCCGGGATCGCCCTGCTGAAGGTGGGGAAAGAGACGCCAGGACTGTTGCTGCGGCTGGACGAGGAGCTGAGTCGGCGGGCGCCGGTCTGGGCCTCGGTGCGGGTGTGGCTGGAGGTACGGGACGCGCGGGCCGTGGCCGGGATGCTGGTCGCGGCGGGCGTCGAGACCCTCGACGCCCCCTTCCCCGGCGCGACCGGATGGACCGTCGAGATCGCCGACCCCTGGGGCAACGTCGTCGGCCTCACGGACTACAGCAAGCGCCCCGAGCTCAGCCGACAGGCCTGACCCCCCTCCGCCCGCCCCACCCCGACTTGAACATGTTCAAAAGCAGGTCTACATTCTTTCTCGACAGCGTTTTTGAACGCGTTCAAGAAAGCATGGAGGGGTGGGGACATGGATCTCACGGTCGTCTCGTACGTCATCTACCTGCTGGTCAGCATCGCGCTGACCATCTGGGTGGCGCGCACGCTGAGCAAGAACGGGCGGATCTTCCTGGGCGACGTACTGCATGGGAACGAGAAGCTCGCCGATGCCGTCAACCACCTGCTGGTGGTGGGCTTCTACCTGGTCAACCTGGGCTTCGTCGCGCTCTATCTGAACGGGGACGACGAGATCGCCGACGCCCGCGGGATCTTCGAGGCCCTGTCGACCAAGCTCGGTGTGGTGCTGCTCGTGCTCGGGGTCATGCACCTCGGGAACGTGTACGTGCTTAACAAGATCCGGCGCCGGGGCGTCATGGAGCGGGAGCAGCTCCCGCCCGTCACGCCGACGGACTGGATCGCTCCGCCGGCCGGGGCGTGAGCCCGATGGCCGGCATTCCAGCCACCCGGGACCGGGACGCCGCGCGCGTCCCGGTCCTCGGGCTCACCGTCCTGTACGACGCCCGGTGCTCGCTCTGCTCCTTCGTGCGCGACTGGCTGGGCAAGCAGCCGCAACTGGTGCCGCTCCGGTTCGTGCCGGCCGGGTCCGAGGAGGCCCGGGGCGCGTTCCCCTCGCTCGACCACCGGGCCACCCTCGAAGAGATCACCGTCGTGGGGGACGGCGGGCAGGTCTACCGGGGGTCCGCCGCCTGGGTCGTCTGCCTCTGGGCGCTGCGTGAGCAGCGGGCGCTCGCCCATCGGCTGAGCACCCCGGCGGGTGCGCGTCTCGCGAAGGGCGCGATGCTCGCCGCCGCCAAGTGGCGAGCCGGCCACAAGACGGGCGGGAGCCTTTACTACGGGGGCGGGGGCGACGGATGGGCGTACCACCCCCAGGCGGGCTGGACGTACAACCCTCCCGGCTGCGACAGCGGCACCTGCTCCACTCGTTAGGCTCCTACCGTGCCCGCACCGACAGACAGCCCCGGCTCCGACAAAGCGCTCCCACCGGAGAAAGGTCCTGAAAAGGGCCTCGCCAAGAGCGAGCAGACCCGCGCCCTGATCCTGGAGACCGCGATGCGGCTGTTCGTGGAACGGGGCTACGACAAGACGACCATGCGGGCCATCGCCCAGGAGGCCGGGGTCTCCGTCGGCAACGCCTATTACTACTTCGCCGGCAAGGAGCACCTGATCCAGGGCTTCTACGACCGGATCGCGGCCGAGCACCGGGCGGCGGCCCGGGATGTCCTGGACCGGGAGACCGATCTGGAGGCCCGGCTGGGCGGGGTGCTGAGGGCGTGGCTGGACATCGCGACGCCCTACCACGAGTTCGCGGTGCAGTTCTTCAAGAACGCCGCCGACCCGGACAGCCCGCTCAGCCCCTTCTCCCCCGAGTCGGAGCACGCGCGCGAGGAGGCCATCAGCGTCCACCGTGAGGTGCTGTCCGGGGCGAAGACCAAGGTGCCGGCGGAACTCCGCGACGCCCTGCCGGAGTTGATGTGGCTCTCCCAGATGGGGCTCGTCCTGTACTGGGTCTTCGACCGGACCGAGGGGCGTGAACGCAGCTACCGGCTCGCCGAGCGCGGCGCCCGCCTCACCGCGCGCGGCGTCTCCCTGGCCCGCTTCCGTATCCTGCGGCCCCTCGTCCACGAGGTGCACGAGCTGTTCACGGACTTCCTGCCGGGGATGACGAGGGCGCTGCCCGACCCCGCGAAGAAGCACTGAGGGGCGGGGGGGTGGTGGGGTGTTTAAGCATGCGGCGAAAACCCCCCCCCCCCCAACCAACCGGGTGCCG
>NZ_JBHXMF010000012.1:41555-106990 GCF_042721055.1 Streptomyces sp. NPDC058470 | reverse complement strand
GGCTTCTGGAGCGTTGTATCCAAGGCTCCAGAAGCCCGCCCCTCCCTTCACCTCAGGTGACCGCGTCGACCTCCCCGTCCGCCAACTCCACGTCGTGCACCAGCGGTTCGTCGGTCACGACGACGTGCCGGGCCCGGGGTGCGTACGAGGGTGCCGTCGTCGCCAGCAGATACGTGCCCGGGGCCGGCGCCGAGACGATGTACGAACCGTCGGCCAGCGAGCTCACGCGGTCCAGTTGGCGGCCGCCCTTCGAGAGCAGCAGGATGACCGCGTCCTCGACCGGCGCGCCCTCCCCGTCACGGACGAAGCCGTGGACCACCGTCGTACCGGACGAGGCCGTGGGAGACGCGGCGTCCGCGTCCTCCTTCGGCTCCACCGCGAGATGCGGCAGCCGCTTCTCCAGTCCGGCGGGCAGCCACCAGTTGGAGTTGCCGAGCAGATGCATCGCCGCCGGCACCAGGGCCGTACGAAGGATGAAGGCGTCCAGTGCGACGGCCGCCGCCAGGCCGACGCCTGCCATCGCGGCGCCGGTGTCGCCGCTCAGTACGAAGGCCAGGAAGACGCAGACCATGATCAGGGCGGCGGAGTTGATGACCCGGCTGGTCTCCGCCAGGCCGACGCGGACCGCCCGTGCGTTGTCCCTCGTGTGCACCCATTCCTCGTGCATCCGGCTCACCAGGAACACCTGGTAGTCCATCGAGAGGCCGAAGAGGAGCGAGAGCATGATGACGGGCAGGAAGGAGTTGATCGGGCCTTCCTTGCCGAGACCCAGCAGGTCCAGGCCCCAGCCGTACTGGAAGACCGCGACGAGTACGCCGAAGGACGCGGCGGCCGCGATCAGGTTCATCACCGCGGCCGTCAGCGGTACGACGATCGAGCGGAAGGCGATCATCAGGAGCAGGAAGCCCAGGCCGATGATGGCCAGGATGAAGTACGGCAGCCGGTCCGCGGTAACGGACGAGAAGTCCTTGGACACCGCTGTCACGCCACCGACATGGGCGCTGACGCCCGCGTCCGGGATCACCTGCTCGCGCAGGGTGTCGATGAGCTCGTCCGTCTCGACGGACTGCGGTGACGTGGTCGGCACCACCTGGATCACCGTGACGCCCTGGCCGGGCGGCAGGGCGACCACCTGGGCAACGCCGTCGGTCGCGCGGATGCCCGTGACCAGGGCGTCGGTGTCGGGGCTCTCCGTGACCACCTGGAGGGGGCCGTTGAAGCCGGGGCCGAAGCCCTCGGCCAGCAGGTCGTACGCCTGCCGGGTCGTCGACGACGCGTCGTCGTTGCCCTGGTCGGTCGTACCGAGCCGGAGCGACAGCAACGGCAGCGCGAGGACCGCCATGACGACGACGGCCAGCGCGGCGACCTTCCGCGGGTTCCGCTCGACGGTCGCGGACCAGCGCACCGCCAGGCCGCTCGTACGGTCCGGCTGCGGTCCCTCGGCGGCGAGCCTGCGCCGCTGGCGGCGGCTGAGCACCCGGGTGCCGAGCAGGCCGAGCAGCGCGGGCAGCAGCGTGATCGCCGCGAGGACGCTCAGTACGACGGTGACCGCCGTGCCGATGACCACACCGTCCAGGAAGCGCAGGTTCATCACCAGCATTCCGGCGAGCGCGATGACCACCGTGCCGCCGGCGAACAGCACCGCCCGGCCCGAGGTGTTGAGGGCCGTGACCGCCGCGTCCTCCGGCTTCTCGCCGCGCATCAGACCGCGCCGGTGCCGGGTGACGATGAACAGCGCGTAGTCGATACCGACGCCGAGGCCGATCAACGTGGCAAGCAGCGAGGCGAGTTCGGGCACGTTCGTGACATGGCTGAGGAGCTGGGTCGAGAACATGCCGGTGCCCACGCCGAAGATGGCGATACCGATCGGCAGCAGCATGGCGAGGAACGAGCCGAAGGCCAGATACAGCACGATCGCGGCCGCTCCGACACCCACCAACTCGGCCAGTCCGCTCGGCGGTTCCTGCACGCGCTGGATCGCCTGGCCGCCCAACTCCACGTCGAGGCCCGCCTGTTCGGCGCCCTGCGCGGTGTCGACGACGTCCTGGACCAGTTCCTTGGGTACCGCGTTCGCCTGCTCGGCGAAGGTGACCTGGGCGTACGCGATCCGCCCGTCCTTGCTGATCTGCGCGGCGCCCCCAGCCGCGTACGGGTTGGTGACGTCGCCGACGCCCTTCATCTTGCCGATCTCGGCCAGCGCGGGCTCGATCCGGGATCGTACGGAATCGTCCCGCACCGATCCGCTGTCGACCTTCCACACCACCGTGTCGGTGTCGCCCGCCCGCTCGGGGAAGGCCTTCTCCATCAGGTCGTACGCACGCTTGGAGTCCGTGTTGGGAAGAGAGAAAGTTTCCGCATAGTTCGTGCCCGCGGCCGAACCCGCGAAGCCCAGTCCGAACAGCGCCCCCACCCACAGCAACAGGACCACCAGCCGGTGCTGAAAGCACCACCGCGCCAATGTCGCCACGCTCAACGCTCCTTTGTCGGGTCCCCCGGGTCCTGAGCCCTCAGGATGTCGAGACCCTGCGGTGTACGGCAGCGCCCGCCCATGACTCTCAAGGAACTCCAATGACTCTCAAGGAACTCCAAGGGGCGGAACGGGCCCGCTGTCAGTGGCGGCGCGGATACTGGGGGGCATGACCGCTCACGAGGGAGCCACGGTCCTCGTCGTCGAGGACGAGCCGAGCATCGCGGACGTCCTGACCATCGCCCTGCGCTACCACCGCTTCGAGGTGATGGTGGCGGGCACCGTCCGCCAGGCACTCACGCTCGCCGAGCGCACCCGCCCCGACGCGGCGCTGCTCGACGTGATGCTGCCGGACGGCGACGGCCGGGCGCTCGGCCGCGAGCTGCGCGTACGCCAGCCGGACCTGGCGGTCGTGTTCCTCACCGCACGGGACGCGCCCGCCGAGATCGTGGGCGCGCTCGCCATCGGCGACGACTACATCACCAAGCCGTTCAACATCGACGAGGTCGTCGCCCGGATCACAGCCGTACTGCGCCGCACTCGCCCGGCCGACGTCCTGCCGGAGCGCCCGCCCCTGCGGTACGGCGACCTGGAGCTGGACGAGACGACGTACCGCGTGCACCGCGGGGACCACACGGTGGAGCTCACCCCCACCGAGTACGCCCTGCTGCGCTTCCTGGTCCGCAACGGCGGGCGGATCGTCCCCAAGGAGCAGCTCCTGCGTCACGTGTGGCAGTACGAGCACTCGGCCGAGTCGACCGTCGTGGAGACGTACATCAGCTATCTGCGGCGCAAGCTCGAACCGCTGGGGCCGCCGGTGATCCAGACCCGGCGGGGCGTCGGATACGGGCTCGCATGAGCATGTGGCGCGCGGTGCTCCCGTCCGTGAAGACCCGTGGATCCCGCTGCCACCACCACGGGATCCACTCGCTGCGCGGCGGGCTGACGCTCGCGAACGTGGCGCTGCTGGCCCTGGGCATCATCGTGGCGACCGCGGTGAGCCTGATGGGCATGCGGCACTATCTGCTCGACCAGATCGACACGGATCTGGCCAAGACGCGTGACTCACTGGGCAGCTCGCAGCTCACCATGCGGCAGATCGACTCGCTGAGCGCACTGACCTTTATACGCGACCGGCTCGTACCGGAGACGGACAAGTCACCGACGCCGGATTCGATCTTCACGGCCGTCGACGGCAGCGGCACCGCCGTTGCCATCGGCGGCTTCAAGCTGACCGGTTCCCAGCTCGCTCTGGCCGCCGCCGTGGACGACCCGCGCGTACTCACCGACGACCCCGAACCGCACGACGTCACCGTGCAGGGTGCCGCCTACCGGGCAACGGGGGCACGGCTCGCCGACGGCACATCCGTCCTGCTCGCCACCTCCACCGACGGGCTGCACAACGGCATCGCGAAGGCGCTCAAGCTCGATGTGGCCATGGGAACACTGCTGTTGGCACTGCTCGGCTGCCTGACCATGTTCAGCGTGCGGCGCCGGATGCGGCCGCTGGAGGACATGGTGGAGACCTCGTCGGCGATCGCCGAGGGCGACCTCACCCGGCGAGTGCCCTCCAACCGCCATCCGACCCAGGAGGTCGAGCAGCTGCGGATCGCCCTCAACTCCATGCTCCACCAGGTCGAGTCGGCACACCGGACGCGTGAGCAGAGCGCGGCCCAGTTGCGCCGGTTCGTCGCCGACGCCTCGCACGAGCTGCGCACGCCGCTGTCGGCGATCCGCGGCTATCTCCAGCTGATCGAGAAGGGGATGCTGCCCGATCCGGTCGAGCGCAGACGGGCCTGGGACCGGATGCACGCGGAGGCCGACCGCATGGGCCGTCTCGTGGACGAACTCCTCACCCTCGCCCGCCTCGACCAGCGACCCGAACTCCGCTTCAAGAACGTCGACCTGAGCCGTCTGGTACGGGACGCGGCCGAGGACCTACGGGCCCAGCAGCCCGGCCGCCCGGTGACCGTCGGCGCCGAGGGAACCCTCCTCGTACACGCCGACGAGTCGGGGCTGCGGCAGGTCCTGGGCAACCTCGTGGGCAACGTACGCACTCATACGCCCGCGGAGGTGCCGGTGCGGCTAGGTCTGGAGCGTGCGGACGGCGTCGTACGACTGTGTGTCGCGGACGAGGGTCCCGGGCTCGCGGAGGACGACGCGGCGCGTATCTTCGACCGCTTCTTCCGGGCGGGCGGCGGGGCCGGCAGCGGGCTCGGCATGGCGATCGTGCAGGGGGTGGTGACGGCGCACGGGGGCGAGGTCGCGGTGCGGACGTCGCCGGGTGAGGGGCTGGCCGTGACGGTGGTGCTGCCTGCGCGGCGGCGGCCCTGAGCCCGTGGCGGGCCTGCGGTCGGCCCGCGTGGAGCTGGTGAGGCGGTTAAGTCCGGTGGCCCTGGGTGGGTCTGGCGACCTGTGCCGGTTCGATGATCTCGGTGGGTCTGGCGACCTGTGCCGGTTCGATGATCTCGGTGGGTCTGACAACCTGTGCCGGTTCGATGATCTCGGTGGGTCTGACAACCTGTGCCGGTTCGATGATCTCGATGGGTCTGACAACCTGTGCCGGTTCGATGATCTCGATGGGTCTGACAACCTGTGCCGACTCGATGATCTCGATGGGTCTGACTGGTGCTGGTGAGTCCGCTTGACCAGATACGGTGACCCGCTTGACCGGAAGCGGACCTGGATGATTGAACGGGGGCCGACACCGTGCCGTACACAAATGCAGGTGGTACCGGCCTGGCCTGTTCACGCTGATCCGCCATCCTCCGCACCAGCACAGCGTTTCGCACGGAAGGACCGCCGGGTTGTCGTTCAACACGAGCTCTCGCCAGCTGCCGAAAACGAGCGAGACGACGGATGAGACGCAGGCACCTCCGGAGGAGGGGCCGACGCCTGAGGGGCCGACGCCTGAGGCCACTTCCGAGGCGACGGCGGGCGGCACGGCCGAGTCGGAACCGGAGCCCACGGCAGCGTCCGCACCGGAGCCCACCTCCGAACCCACTACGGAAGCCGCTCCCGAGTCCGTATCGGAGCCCACTTCCGAACGCGCCCCCGATCCCACTGCCGAAGCCACCGCCGAACCCGTAGCCGAAGGCGCCCCCGAACCCACAGCGGAAGGCGTCCCCGAACCGACCCCCGAACCCACACCTGAAGCGGCCCCGGCTCTCGGTGGGCGTGGCTGGCGCGTGTGGCGCGGCTGGCGTGACAGGTACCCCGTTGCCGCGACGGCGGTGTCGTGGACCACCACCGCGCTCGCCGCCGCGCTCGTGCTGTTCACCCTGCTCATGTCGAACACCATCATCGGCATGGTCCCGCGCGCCTTCGTCCGCATCCCGGTGGAGGCCATCTTCGGCGCCGCGGTTCTGATCGCCCTTCCACGCAAGCCGCGTGTGATCGTGGCGGTGCTCGCGGGGCTGGCCCTCGGCGTGCAAATGGTCCTGAACCTCCTCGACATGGGTTTCAGGGAGTACCTGGGGCGGGACTTCAACCTGGTCCTCGACTGGACGTTGTTCGGCGACGCGCACACGTACCTCCAGGACACGATCGGCAAGACCGGCACGCTCGCCACCGTCGTCGCGGCTCTGGCCCTCGTCCTCGTCGTGCTCGTCGTCATGACACTTGCGGTCGTCCGGCTGGGCAACGTCATGGCCCGGCACACCGCCGCCGCGACGCGCACGACCCTGGTCTTCGGCACCGTCTGGATCACCTGCGCGGCGCTCGGCCTACAGTTCACGCCCGACTTGCCGATCGCCGCCGGCCGTGCGGCCGATCTCGTCCGTGTCCGCGCGGAGTCGGTGCAGGACACCCTGCGGGACGAGGCGGAGTTCGCCAAGGTGGCCAAGAAGGACGTCTTCGCCGACACCCCGCCGGACCAGCTGCTGACCGACCTGCGCGGCAAGGACATGATGATCACCTTCATCGAGAGCTACGGCCGCAGCGCGATCGACGACCCGCTGATCTCGCCGGGGGTGACCGCGACCCTCACCGCCGAGAACGAGAAGCTGCAGAAGGCGGGGTTCGCGGCCGAGAGCGGCTGGCTCACCTCGGCGACGTACGGCGGAAGCAGTTGGCTGGGCCACTCCACCTTCCTGTCAGGCCTGTGGATCAACAACCAGCAGCGCTACCGCACCGTCACCACGGGCGACCACATGACCCTCACCAGCGCCTTCCAGAAGACGGGCGCCTGGCGCACGGTCGGCATCATGCCGGGCGTCCAGAAGACCTGGCCGGAAGCGAAGTTCTTCGGCCTCGACAACGTGTACGACTCGCACGAACTCGGCTACAAGGGCCCGAAGTTCAGCTGGTCGACCATGCCCGACCAGTACGCCCTGACCGCGTTCGAACGCCTGGAGCACGGCAAGCAGCAGGACAAGCCCCTGATGTCGGAGATCATCCTGACCTCCAGCCACCAGCCCTGGGGACCGATCCCCAAGATGGTCCCCCAGGACCAGGTCGGCGACGGCTCGATCTACGACGCCATCGAGAAGGCGGGCACGGACCCGGCGGAGCTCCTCACCAACTCCACCAGGTCGAAGGAGGAGTACGGCAAGTCCATCCAGTACTCGGTGACCAGCCTCATCGACTACCTGGTGAAGTACGGCAACGACAACACCGTGCTCATCTTCCTCGGCGACCATCAGCCCATCGCCCGGGTCAGCGGCAACAACGCCAGCCGTGACGTGCCGGTCTCGATCGTCGCCAAGGATCCCAAGGTCCTCGACAAGATCGCCGACTGGGGCTGGACGGACGGGCTGCAGCCCAATGAGACCACCCCGGTCTGGAAAATGAGCGACTTCCGCGACCGATTCATGACGGCGTACGGTTCCACGCCGACCCCTTGATGACCGCCTTACCGACGTCCATATGACCGACGTCCGTATGACCGGCGACCGGCGACCGGTCATACGGACGTCCGTCGGTAAGCCGGACGCTGACCACTTGGACGTCTGTGAGCCGGACGCCGGTCAGTCGGACGCCGACACCAGCACCCACACCGTCTTCCCGTAGCGCCCCCGGCTCCACACCCCCCACGCCTCGGCCAGGCTCTCGACGAGGTGAAGGCCGCGCCCGGCCTCCTCCCACTCCGCGACCGTCCGCAGCCGGGGCTCGGCGAAGCCCTCGTCGGAGACCTCGATGAAACAGGAGCCGTCGGCGAGGGCGGTCACCGCGACCTCGAACTCCCGCTCAAGGAGGGGGCCGTGGCGCACGGCGTTGGTCACCAGCTCCGAGACGAGCAGGACGGCGTCCGCGAGTGCCGGGTCATCGGTGTCGTGACCCCAGTCGGCCAGATGGTCCCGTACCCGGCGCCGGGCGAGACCGACGGACGCCGGATGCCGGGGCAGCCGAAATGAGTTGCGTCTCAGCACATCTGCTCCTCACCCTGCACACACCTCCGACACATGGTGCTGCGTTGGGCAGGGGCGCGATGTCACTCGGATGAGTGCCGACCCATGGGATCACGACAGCTGTCATACCCAGGAGATCACGTCGGTTGTCATATCCAGCTCAGCCGCCAGAGGCGGAGGACCCCGGTCCGCCCGACGGATACCGGCCGCCGCCGACGTCCTCACCTCTGAGTACATACTCCTTGCGCCGCCACAGGGGAATCAGCGGAACATCGCGGGCCACGGCGTCAAGCAACTCCCGGACGAGTGCCGCCGCGAGGCCCCCCACGCGTCCTGCCGACTGGCCGGAACCAGCCGGCAGAGGCCCACACCGCCAACCCGCGCTTCCCGCTCCCGCTCCCGCTCCCGCTCCCGCTCCCGCTCCCGCTCCCGCTCCCGCCGACGAGCGGAGCTCCCTCGCCCCCCACCGAGACGAGGAATGAGGAATGAGAAAGGCTCAGCCTTTCAAGCATTGTCCGCCATCACCCCCGGACAGTACATAACGCCGGCACCTGCCTTATCGAACATCGAACAGGGCCCGCGCCGGGGTACAATCCCACATGGACTTCAACAATGACGCACTGGAATCCCTAAAATCCGATCCGACCGCTTCCCCCATCCACCGGTCACTCAATTTCTATTACGGGAACGCCGGGCAGGATGCGGCAATGGACGCTTTCTACGCACAGTTCGTGCGGCCCGGCGACCTGGTTTTCGACATCGGCGCCCACGTCGGCGATCGCATTGGCAGTTTTCGCCGACTGGGGGCACGTGTGACAGCCGTCGAGCCGCAACCGCTGTGCATCCGCGCCATCCAAGAAATCTATGCAGGTGACGAGGACGTAATATCCGTCGAAGCCGTGTGCGGCGCACACGAGGGAGCGACGAAATTCTACATAAACTCACTCAATCCCACAGTTTCCACGGCATCAGCAGAATTCATAAAAGCCGCCGACGGAGCAGGTGGCTGGCAGGACCAGGTATGGGACGCGGAGATGGACGTGCCGGTCGTCACGTTCGACAGTCTCATCAAAACGTACGGTACGCCGGCATTCGCCAAGATAGATGTCGAGGGCTTCGAAGCCTCAGTACTGTCCGGACTCAGCCGCCCACTGCCTGCACTGTCATTCGAGTTCACGACGATCGAACGTGCGGTCGCGCAGCGCTGCCTGGACCGCGTGACAGAACTGGGGTTCGGGCTCTTCAACGTGTCCATGGGCGAGAGCATGAACCTAAATTTCGATGAGTGGGTTTCGTCCGAGACGATGGCCGCTCACATCCTGGCGCTTCCGCACGAGGCAAACTCCGGCGACATCTACTGCCTGTCGTAGCAAGGCGCAGTCGCGTAACGGCTCTTACGGTCGTACCACCCCGACCGGCACCACCAGGCAAAACACCACGGCAGCTCCGCGACTTGACCGGCCGGACCACACCCCCGCGCAGACCTCACAGAGACAAGTCGAGGGGCTTTGCCACCAACTACTACCGCAACACAAACTCAAGGTCAGCCGTACGCAGTCTCGTCAGCCGCTTCCGCGCCGACTGCCGCCACAAATACGCCACATCGATGCCGAACGACCAGACCAGCGTGCCAACTGAGAGCGCAACGCAAACCTGCGCCATTTCCAGAGGGAGGAGCCCCGCACTGACGACAACCAACACAACACCTTGGGAAGCTGCCACAACCTTCCGTGACATTCGAGGCAGCAGCGGGGCACACAGCCAGGGCATCGCCCATGATGCCAACACGAAGGTGTAGCGGAAAAGCCCGATCGCAGCGGCCCACCAACCGAGAGACGTCGCGATAAAGACGCTCAGGACAATGGCCAGGACGGAGTCCGCCTCCATGTCGAACCGTGCACCGAATCTCGAAGCAGTGCCTGTTCGGCGGGCTACCTGACCGTCTGCGGCATCAAGAATCAGGGAAAGTGCGGCCAATCCGATCAGCACCGGCCGATACGCGTCTCCACCAACGGAGTCGGCGACAAGAGCCGCCACACCCCCGGTCAGGATCAGCCTGCCAAAGGTGACGCTGTCAGCAGGTCCCCACTGGTGAACATCGGGCTGTTGCAGCGCGCGCGAGAGCAAGACCCACGTAACAACGGAATACCCCAGCCCCACGAGCCAACCGGCTACGCCGAGTCCCACTGTCGCCCCCAGCAGAACCAGAACGGCCGCTTGGACCACGACGCCCAGAGTTGGCGGGTAGATCCGCAGAGCCACTTCTCGCTGCGCGAGATCCGTCACCGTTCCTCCTAAAGCCCACCCGTCAAGGCGGCCCGGTGTCGGCGCCGCACCCTGACCAATACGTCCGCCGACGCCAGACCATTCAAAGCCAGGGCACGCCCACTTACTTATTTCATGTCCCGGAAGCCGACGTCACCGACGGAAGCAGACCAACCGGCGGAGACCACTGCCCCGGCACAGGCGCCCGGGATGCCGACACACACGGCAGCAAAGGGATACCACGGCACAGGCGAACAGCTGGCGCGACCTGCTCCCGCCGACACCCTCCCCTTCCCCTGCCCTTCCCCTCCCCCTCCCCCTCCCCAAGCTGTCAGGCCTGCAGTGAAGCCAGTTCGACCACCGTGATGTCCGACGGGGCCCCCACCCGCGTCGGCGGCCCCCAGGCGCCCGCACCCCGGCTGACGTACAACTGCGTGTCTCCGTACCGCTCCAGCCCCGCCAGGGTCGGATTCGCCAGGTCCGCGACGAAGTTGCCGGGCCACAACTGCCCGCCGTGGGTGTGGCCGGAGAGCTGGAGGTCGACGCCATGCCGGACGGCGTCGTGGATCTGGACCGGCTGGTGGGCAAGCAGGACGCTGGCCCGTGACGTGTCCCGGTCGCCGAGCGCCTTGGCGAAGTCGGGACCCTGCCCCTCGCTCTCGCCCGCCACGTCGTTCACCCCGGCGAGGTCGAAGGCGGGCAGCTCCACGCGCGCGTTCTCCAACGGGCGCAGCCCGAGCCGCCGTACCTCCTCGACCCACTGCTCGGCACCGGAGAAGTACTCGTGGTTGCCCGTGACGAAGAACGCCCCGTGCCTGGCCCTGAGCTGGCCGAGGGGTGCCGCGGCGGGCCCGAGGTCCTTCACGCTGCCGTCGACCAGGTCGCCGACGACGGCGATGAGGTCGGGCTGGGTCGCGTTGATGGTGTCGACGACCTTCTGCGCGAAGCCCCGGCCCAGAACCGGCCCCAGGTGGATATCGCTCACCACCGCGATCCGGAACCCGTGCGCGGAGCGCGGCAGCCTGGCCAGCGGCACGGTCACCCGCTTGACGGAGGGCCCACGCAGGACGCCGTACGTCCCGTACCCGACAGTTCCGACGGCGGCAGCAGCCGCGGCACCCCCGACCACGCGGGAGACGAAAAGCCGCCGAGACGGCCCGGCGCCACCACCCGCAGGCGCAGAACCGGCCGAAGGGGACGTACCGGAACGTCCGCCCGCAGCGGCTGGCGCGTCAACACCGTCAGCTTCCGGAGCAGCCGATTCCGCGCCTGACCGAGGACGGATGCTCCGGTGCGGCCCCGACCCGACGACAACCGCGGGCGAGGCAGTCGCACCAGGCGCGGCGGCCTCCCGCCGCGACAGGAACCGCCGCAGCAACGGCCGTACGACCTCCCCCACCAGCAGGCTCAGGGCGAGATACATGAACAGCGCCAGCCACAGGAACCCGGGCCAGGCCAGCGTCTGCTGGAGCCAGAACGGCGCACCGCTGCGCTCGGCGACGAGAGCCGTGACCATCAGCACGGGCCCGGCGACGAACACGACGGCGCCCAGGCGCCGGGCCGGCCCCGCTGCGCGGGTCGTATCGTGCACCAGGCGGCGCCACTCGTACCAGTGCAGTGCTCCGAGCGCGGCCACCACGGCCACCAGAATGAGCACAAAGACAACGACCACGGTGTCGTACCCCCGTTATGGCGTCTGGTGTGGCGACGCCTGGTCCGACGACATCTGGCGCAAGGCGCGAACCCCGCGCAACCCGATCCCCCCGACAACCGTCCCCAAGACAAAGGAAACGACGGCGAGCGTCAGGTGCACCCAGAAGTACGCGGTAGGACTTCCGTCCTCAAACGCGAGCCCGCTGCCGTCCTTGAACAGATTCTTGATGAAAGTGATCCAGATGACCCAGCTCCACACCCCGAAGGCGACCAGGAACCAGGAGACGGGGCGGGTGAGCTTCATGGGTTCAGTATCGCCGTCACCGACCGGGCTCCGGCGCCGGGGTGGGGAGGGGAATGGGACTTCCCGGCCGGAGCCATGTAATTTCTCGACCGTGCCCGCCACCAACTCGACCCCGTCCGCCAGCAGTAAGACCGCCCTGCGGCCCTTGCTGGTCACTTCCGCGACCCTGCTGTCCCTCTCCCTCGCCGCGCCCGCGTTCGCGCTCGCGGACGCAGGCCCGTCCCCAACCCCCTCGGCCTCACCCCCGGCGAACATGTCGACGGTGGGCGGCGAACAGCTCGGCAAGGCCGGGACGCAGGTGAACCTCGGCACCGGCGCCCCCGTACTGCCGAAGGACATCAGCGCCCGCTCCTGGATCGTCTCCGACGCCGAGTCCGGCGAGGTCCTGGCCGCCCATAACGCGCACTGGCGGCTGCCCCCGGCGAGCACTCTGAAGATGCTGTTCGCCGACACACTGCTGCCGAAGTTCCCGAAGACCACGGAGCACAAGGTCGTGCTCTCCGACCTGGCAGGCATCGGCGCGGGATCGAGCATGGTGGGGATAAAGGAGGACGAGACGTACACGGTCCACGATCTGTGGCTCGGCGTCTTCCTTCGCTCCGGCAACGACGCCGTACACGTCCTGTCCGCCATGAACGACGGCGTCGACAAGACGGTCAACGACATGCAGGCGCACGCGGAGGAACTCCAGGCCCTCGACACGCAGGTGGTCAGTCCGGACGGCTACGACGCGAAGGGCCAGGTGTCCTCGGCGTACGACCTGACGCTGTTCGCCCGCTCCGGGCTGCAGAAGGCGGACTTCCGCGAGTACGCCTCTACGGTGTCGGCGAAGTTCCCGGGCGAAACGACGAAAGACAAAAAGGGCAAGACAACCCGCGGTTCCTTCGAGATCCAGAACACCAACCGCCTGCTCACGGGTGACAGCGACATTTCGCAGTACCAAGGCATCGCAGGTGTGAAGAACGGCAACACCACGAACGCGGGGGCCACCTTCACCGGCGTCGCCGAGCGCAACGGCAAGGTGCTGCTCGTCACGGTGATGAATCCGGAGAAGGCCGAGCACAACGAGGTCTACAAGGAGGCGGCCGCGCTCCTGGACTGGGGTTTCCAGGCGGCGGGCAAGGTCGAGCCGGTGGGCGAGCTGGTGCCGCCCCAGGGCGTCGACACCAGCGCGCAGCCGAGCGCGAACGCGACCACGCCAGGTACCGACACCGCGTCCTCAAAGCCGGTGGCCGCGTCCGCCGGGGCAGAGCGCGGTTCGAGCGGCGTAGGGATCGCCCTGGCCGTCGCGGGCGGCCTCCTCGTACTGATCGCGGCCGGCAGCTTCCTCGTCAACCGCCGCTGGCCGCTGCCGGATCTGATGCGCCGCCGTCGCTGACTTCGGCGTCTTCGGCCTCCTCGACCTCCTCGACCTCCTCGACCTCCTCGACCATGTCCTCCTCGCTCTGCGTCGCCGTCCAGGCGGCGCAGAACAGCAGCAGCTTCGCGGTGAAGTTGATCCACAGCAGCAGCGCGATCGGCACCCCGAACGCGCCGTACATGCTCTTCGACGCCACTTCGCTGATGTAGCCGCTGAGCAGCAGCTTGAGCAGTTCGAACCCGCTGGCGCCGATCAGCGCGCCGACGAGGAGCCGACGGCGCGGCGGCTCGACGCCGGGCAGCAGCGTGAGGAGGTACAGCAGGAGCAGGAAGTCGGCGAGTACGGCGACGGCGAACGCGGCGATGTGGAGCAGACCACCGCCCCAGCCGTTCTCGTCGATACCGATCTGGCGGGCCGTCCAGCCGACCGCCGTGGACGCGACGGTGGAGGCGGCGATGGTGACGAGCATGGCGCCGCCGAGCCCGATGAGTATGCCCGCGTCCTTGAGCTTGACCAGGACCGGGTTCTCCTCCGGGTCCGGCAGCTCCCACACCGCCCGCAGGCAGTCCCGCATCTGACCGACCCAGCCGATGCCGGTGAACAGCAGGATGGCGCCGGCGATGACACCGACCGTGCCGGCGTTCTGGACCAGCGAGCTGATGTCGAGCTGGTCGGAGATGCCCGGCACCTGCTCGGCGATCTTGTCCTGGAGATCCTGTTGCTGCTCACTGCTCAACGTGGCGGCGGCGATCGCGGCGGCGACGGTGAGCAGCGGGAAGAGCGCGACGAAGCTGATGAAGGTCATCGCCGCGGCGAGCCGCGTCCACTTCACCCGGTCGAGACGCTCGTACGACCGCCACGCGTGCGTGGCCATCAGGCGAACGACCAACGGTCCCACGCCGGGAAGCTTTTTCAGCCAGTCCATGATCTGACTCTGCCCTCACCTCGGAAACCCAATGTGCGGGTACCCCAAAAGCGCACGAGCAGGAGCCCGTGTCGGCGGTACGAGACGCGCAGACCGAACACAGGAACGCCCACGCCCACGCCCACGCCCACGCCCACGGCAGCGAATGCGGGTCCGCGACCGACTCCGTCAGTGCGCGGGCAGTGTGGTGTCGCGCTCAGCGGGCGCACAGGCCTGCGGAGGCACCACCGCGCCGCCGAAGACGAACTCCCGCAGCTGGCGCCAGACCCCGTCCGCGCCCTGCTCGTAGAGCGCGAACCCGGTGCACGGCCACGCGGCCACGTACCCGGCGAGCTCCCCGTACGCCCTGTCCATCGCCTCGTCGTCGACTCCGTGTGCCACGGTGACGTGCGGATGGTAGGGGAACTGCAGTTCGCGTGCCACGGGCCCGGAGGCATCCCTGACCTGCTTCTGCAGCCAGGTGCAGGACTCGGCACCCTCGACGACGCGCACGAACACGACGGGCGACAGCGGGCGGAAGGTGCCGGTCCCGGAGAGCCGCATCGGGAAGGGGCGCCCGGCGGCGGCGACCTCGACGAGGTGCGCCTCGATCGCGTGCAGCGCCGAGTCGTCGACCTCCGTCGGCGGCAGCAGGGTGACGTGCGTGGGGATGCCGGAAGCCGCGAGGTCACCGAAGCCCGCACGCCGCTCCTGGAGCAGGCTGCCGTGAGGCTCCGGGACCGCGATCGACACACCGATCGTTACGGTCCCCACGTCGTCTCCTGTCGTCGTATCGGTTCTTCTCGGTTCCTCGCGGGCAGGCGTGACCGCTTGGCTGGTACGGCTATCGACTGTACGACGGTGCGGCCCGATCCCGGCTGTCGTGCGGGTGTTGCACTCGTCTCGTACTGGCTTACGGCCTTGCTGTCGCCCTGTCGCCCTGTCGCCCTGACATCCCTGGCGGACTTGTCGACCATGACGGCCCAGCCGGTATAGCCCCGGTGCCCCTGCCGCACCCCCTCCGTACCCGCTGTCAGTGCTTGGCGGGCAGGAAGCCGACCCTGTCGTACGCCTGGGAGAGCGTCTCGGCGGCGACGGCACGCGCCTTCTCGGCACCCTTGGCCAGGATCGAGTCGAGCGTCTCAGGGTCGTCCAGATACTGCTGGGTGCGCTCCCGGAAGGGCGTCACGAAGTCGACCATGACCTCGGCGAGGTCCGTCTTCAGCGCACCGTAGCCCTTGCCGTCGTACTTCTCCTCCAGTTCGGCGATACCGGTTCCCGTGAGGGTCGAGTAGATGGTCAGCAGGTTGCTGATACCCGGCTTCTGCCCCGCGTCATACCTGACGACGGTGTCCGTGTCGGTGACCGCGCTTCTGACCTTCTTGGCCGTCGTCTTCGGGTCGTCGAGGAGGTTGATGAGGCCCTTCGGAGTGGACGCCGACTTGCTCATCTTGATGGACGGGTCCTGGAGATCGAAGATCTTCGCCGTCTCCTTGAGGATGTACGGCCTCGGAACGGTGAACGTCTCGCCGAAGCGGCCGTTGAAGCGCTCGGCGAGGTCCCGGGTGAGCTCGATGTGCTGGCGCTGGTCCTCCCCGACGGGGACCTCGTTGGCCTGGTACAGCAAAATGTCCGCGACCTGGAGGATCGGGTACGTGAAGAGGCCGACGGAAGCCCGGTCGGCACCCTGCTTCGCGGACTTGTCCTTGAACTGGGTCATACGGCTCGCCTCGCCGAAACCGGTGAGGCAGTTCATGATCCAGGCGAGCTGGGTGTGCTCGGGGACGTGGCTCTGGACGAAGAGCGTGCAACGGTCCGCGTCGAGCCCCGCTGCGAGCAGCTGCGCGGCGGCCAGCCGGGTGTTGGCGCGCAGGTCCGCGGGGTCCTGCGGAAGGGTGATCGCGTGCAGGTCGACGACCATGTAGAACGCGTCATGGGACTCCTGCAGAGCCACCCACTGGCGGACGGCGCCAAGGTAGTTGCCGAGGTGGAACGAGCCTGCGGTGGGCTGGATTCCGGAGAGCACGCGGGGACGATCAGAGGCCATGGGGCCATTCTCTCAGGTGACTCTCATTGCTCGGGAACAGGTGGGAACCGATTGGGCTCGGGCGGTGTAGCAAGAGTGTGAGGACGCGGGAGGGGGGCCGCATCGTCGTCGACGAGGCCGCGGTGATCGCACGGGTACGCGCCGGGGAGCCGGAGGCGTACGCGGAGCTGGTGCGCGCCCATACGGGCATCGCGATCAGGGCTGCCAAGGCGCTGGGGGCGGGTGCGGACGCGGAGGACGTGGTGCAACAGGCCTTCATCAAGGCGTACTGCTCGCTGGGGCGCTTTCGGGACGGCGCGGCGTTCAAGCCGTGGCTGCTGTCGATCGTCGCCAATGAGACGAGGAACACAGTAAGGACGGCGGTGCGCCAGCGGACACTGGCTGGCCGCGAGGCCGCGCTCGTGGAGGCGGAGCCGCTGATACCGGATGCGGCGGACCCTTTGGTCGCGGCGCTGGAGATAGAGCGCCGCGCGGCACTCTTGGCCGCCCTGGACCGCTTGAGCGAGGACCATCGGCTCGTCGTCACCTACCGCTATCTCCTGGAGATGGACGAGTCGGAGACGGCCCAGGCCCTTGGCTGGCCCCGCGGCACGGTGAAGTCACGGCTCAACCGCGCCCTGCGGAAGCTGGAGCGGCTACTGCCGGACTTCGAGCCCGGCAATCACCGGGAGTCCGTGGAGGGAGGTGATGAGCATGAGTGAGCCGTACGAGCCTGGGGGCGCGGAATCGTCCTCCGGCGACCGGGGTCGGCGTGCGCGTGGGCAGGGGGGTGAGCCTGGGCATGACCGTGAGCGCGGGCATGACCGTGAGGGCGAACGCGGGCATGACCGTGACCGCGGGCAGGAGGGCTTCTCTCGGCTGCCCGAGGAGCTGCGGGCGCTCGGGCGCTCGCTGGATCAGCCGGGGGCGGCCGGAAGCGAGTCGATGGTCGAGCGGGTGCTGGAGCAGATACTCGCCGAGCGGCTAACGGTCGCGGTCCCCATTACCGTCCCGGCCCCTGCCCAGGTACCGGTCCCGGTCCCTGTCCCTGTCCCTGTCCCTGTCCCTGTCCCTGTCCCGGCAGCCGAGCCTCCCAGCCGCGGCGAGCGGCTCCGCGGGATGCGCCGCTGGGCCCGGACGCGCTGGCGTGCGCTGACGGCGGGGCTGTGCGGACTGCTCACGGTCCTCGTGCTCACGCCGCCGGTGCGGGCCGCGGTGGTGGACTGGTTCGGCTTCGGCGGGGTCGAGGTGCGGTACGACCCGTCGGCGGTGCCCTCTCACGGAGCGAAGGTGCCCGACTGCGAGGGCACCTCGCTGACACTCACCGAGGCCGGACGGCAAGCGGGCTTCGCACCACTCGTGCCCCCTGCTCTGGGGACACCGGGAGCGGTGGTGGTGACGCGTGAGCCGAAGGGGCGTTTCCTGGTCACCCTGTGCTGGCGCGAGCAGGGGCACACGATCCGGCTGGACGAGTTCGCGGCGCAACTGGACCCGACGTTCACCAAGATGGTGTCGGAGCAGCCTGAGTGGGTGCCGTTGGGCGCGAGCACGGACTATGCGAATCAGGCGCTGTGGTTCCCCGAGCCTCATCTCCTGGAGCTCTGGCTGGTGGACGAGCACGGCGACCGGTTCACCCGCTCACAGCGGACCGCAGGACCGACTCTGCTCTGGACGCACGGGGGTGACATGACCCTGCGGCTGGAGGGCGTGGCGTCCAAGTCACGGGCGGTGGAGATCGCCAGGTCCGTCAACCAGCCGACCGACCGGTCCACCGACCGGTCCGCCGACGAGCCCGGGACTTAGCCCGGGAGCCGGAACTGGTCCCGGAGGTGGCCCCGGAGCCGACCCCGAAGCTGGCAACCGGAGCTGGCCCTGGAGCTGGTCCAAAACAGGTCCGGGCGGAATGGGAACCCGGACGCGTCGAGCGGTGTACCAGAAGTGACACGCAGTGTGCGGGCGGGCGGCGCCGCACCTGGATCGACTGGTTGCTTGGGGGGGTTGGGATGCGCAGGATTCGTGAACTGGTCACGGTGCTGGGGGCGTTCGGGGCGTTGGCGATGGCAGTCGCCGTGGTGTTGCTGAGCGCACCGGTTGCGGCGGCGGGCGGTCCGACGAGTGTGCTGGTGGTCTCGCCGGAGAGCGAGGAGACGGCCGCGCTGTACTACTCGGACGAGGAATACGGCGAGTTGCAGGGCCTGCTCGGCGACCCGACCAGCGGTTCACGCGAGGAGCCGCCCGGGCTGGGCGTGGGCGACGGCCGTCAGATCAATGTCACGTGGCTGGTCCATGACGTGTCGCCGTGGCGGGTCGACCGTGTGTATCCGGACACCGCAGGAGGCGGAGACGTCTGGATACACACGGCCAACGACGTGCCGCAGTCCACGAACGGCTACTGGCACAAGGCCGAGCAGCCGGACGAGGTGCGGGCGCTGTTCAAGTCGCTCGGCGTGCTGGGCAAGTCGTCAGGTGCGGGCTCCGGGGCGATCTATCCGGCGCCTTGGGAGACGGAGGACGCCGCATCCCCCGCCTCCGGGCCCGCCGACCAGTCCGTTGTGACGGCCACCGCAACGCCGGGCGACGGTACCGACTGGTGGTGGGCCATACCGGGAGCCGCGGCCGGAGCTGCGATGGTGCTGGTGCTGCGTCCGCTGGTCCCGGTGGCCCGACGGCGGACGAAGCGGGAGCCGGGACCGCGACAGGAGCTAATCGACTTGTGAGTCTCGTGGCGCCCGCGATGTTCACGAACGCCGCGACGCTCGTGACCCTCGCGGGCGCCACGAGACTCGATCAAGCCGTGAAGCCGTGAAGCCGACGAGACCCATAAAGCACGGGCCCCGGCCACGAAGAGTCAGCCGAGGTCGATCTCCGGATAGAGGGGGAAGCCGGTGAGCAGGTCGGTGGCGCGGTGGGAGATCTCGTCGGAGATCTTCGGGTCCAGGACGTGCTGGGCCTTGGACGGCTTGCCCTTGGCGGTGGTGCCGGGCTCGGCGGCGGCGAGGACGCGGTCGATGAGACCTGCGATCTCATCCATTTCCACCGCGCCCAGACCACGCGTGGTCAGCGCGGGCGTGCCGATGCGGATACCGGAGGTGTACCAGGCACCGTTCGGGTCGGCGGGGATGGAGTTGCGGTTGGTGACGATGCCCGAGTCGAGCAGGGCGGTCTCGGCCTGGCGGCCGGTGAGGCCGTAGGAGGAGGCGACGTCGATCAGGTTGAGGTGGTTGTCGGTGCCGCCGGTGACCAGGGTGGCGCCACGGCGCATCAGGCCCTCGGCGAGGGCGCGGGCGTTGTCGACGACGGCCTGGGCGTAGTCGCGGAAGTCGGGGCGGCGGGCCTCGGCGAGCGCGACGGCCTTGGCGGCCATGACATGCGGGAGGGGGCCACCGAGGACCATCGGGCAGCCGCGGTCGACCTGCTCGGCGAGGGTCTCGTCGCACAGCACCATGCCGCCGCGCGGGCCACGCAGTGACTTGTGCGTGGTGGTGGTGACGATCTGGGCATGCGGGATGGGGTCGAAGTCACCGGTGAGGACCTTGCCGGCGACGAGGCCGGCGAAGTGGGCCATGTCGACCATCAGCGTGGCGCCGACCTCGTCCGCGATCTCCCGCATGATGCGGAAGTTCACCAGGCGGGGGTAGGCGGAGTAGCCGGCGACGATGATCAGGGGCTTGAACTCACGGGCGGAGGTGCGCAGTGCCTCGTAGTCGATGAGGCCGGTGGCGGGGTCGGTGCCGTAGGAGCGCTGGTCGAACATCTTGCCGGAGATGTTCGGGCGGAAGCCGTGGGTGAGGTGGCCGCCGGCGTCCAGGGACATGCCGAGCATGCGCTGGTTGCCGAGGTCGCGTCGGAGCTGGGCCCAGTCGGCCTCGGTGAGGTCGTTGACGTTGCGGACGCCCGCCTTGGCGAGCGCGGGGGCTTCGACGCGCTGGGCGAGGACGGCCCAGAAGGCGACGAGGTTGGCGTCGATGCCGGAGTGCGGCTGGGCGTAGGCGTGCTCGGCGCCGAAGAGTTCGCGGGCGTGCTCGGCGGCGAGGGCCTCGACGGTGTCGACGTTGCGACAGCCGGCGTAGAAGCGGCGGCCGACGGTGCCCTCGGCGTACTTGTCGCTGAACCAGTTGCCCATGGCCAGGAGGGTGGCCGGGGAGGCGTAGTTCTCGGAGGCGATCAGCTTGAGCATGTCGCGCTGGTCGGCGACTTCCTGGCTGATCGCGTCGGCGACGCGGGGCTCCACGGCCCGGATCACTTCGAGGGCGCTGCGGAAGGCGGTGGACTCGGTGGAAAGGGGCTGTTGTGACATGGCGGCCTCCGGACGGCGTGGCGTAGGGCATTCACGATTCACGGTTCGGCCCAGGCGCACGGCACTCGGTCTGCGAGCCGCTCCCCGATGGTCGTTCCCATCCCAGCGCGCCAGTCACGGCCCGCCGGTCACCCTACCGGGCACGCCGGATCGCGAGGCTTCCGAGTCCATCATGCGGGCGACGAGAGGGACGATAGGAATGGGCCGGAAGCCGATCCCACTCGCCTTCCCCTGTGCGGTAGGAAACGGAGGATCCCGTGAGCGCTACGGAGACCACGCGGGCGTACATCGCCTCGGCGGACGCGCACTGTGCGCACAACTACCAGCCCCTGCCGGTTGTCGTGGCGACGGCGGACGGGGCTTGGATGACGGATGTCGAGGGGCGCCGCTATCTCGACATGTTGGCCGGATACTCGGCCCTGAATTTCGGCCATGGCAACCGGCGGCTGATCGACGCGGCGAGGGCGCAGCTGGAGCGGGTGACGCTGACGTCACGGGCGTTCTACCACGACCGGTTCGCCGAGTTCTGCGCGCAGCTGGCGGAGCTGTGCGGCATGGAGATGGTGCTGCCGATGAACACGGGAGCGGAGGCGGTGGAGACGGCGGTGAAGACGGCCCGGAAGTGGGGGTACCGAGTCAAGGGTGTCCCGGACGGCAGGGCGAGGATCGTGGTGGCGAGCGACAACTTCCACGGCCGTACGACGACGCTCATCAGCTTCTCCACGGACGTGGAGGCGCGGGCGGACTTCGGGCCGTACACGCCGGGCTTCGATGTCGTGCCGTACGGGGATCTGCCGGCGTTGCGAGCGGCGGTCACTGAGGAGACCGTCGCCGTGCTGCTGGAGCCGATCCAGGGGGAGGCGGGGGTGCTGGTGCCGCCGGAGGGCTACCTCCAGGGGGTGCGCGAGGTGACGCGTGAGCGGAACGTCCTGTTCATCGCGGACGAGATCCAGTCGGGGCTGGGTCGGACGGGCCGGACCTTCGCCTGTGAGCACGAAGGGGTCGTCCCCGATGTGTATGTGCTGGGCAAGGCGCTCGGGGGCGGGGTCGTGCCGGTGTCGGCGGTGGTGTCCTCGGCCGAGGTGCTCGGGGTGTTCCGGCCGGGTGAGCACGGGTCGACGTTCGGGGGGAACCCGCTGGCCTGTGCGGTGGCCCTTGAGGTGATCGCGATGCTGCGGTCGGGCGAGTACCAACGGCGGGCCGCCGAGCTGGGCGATCATCTGCACCACGAGCTGGGGCTGTTGACGGGCACGGGCCAGGTGACGCAGGTGCGCGGGCGCGGGCTGTGGGCGGGTGTCGACATCGCCCCGGCGTACGGAACGGGCCGGGAGATCTCCGAGAAGCTGATGGACCGGGGTGTTCTGGTCAAGGACACCCACGGGGTCACCATCCGGATCGCCCCGCCGCTGGTCATCAGCAAGGAGGACCTGGACTGGGGGCTCGCCCAGCTCGACGCGGTGCTCACGGTCGAGACGTAGGGCTAGGACTGGGCTAGGACTGGGCTAGGACTGGGCTAGGACCTGTCCGGCCAATCGTGCCGCAGACGCGGGGGGTGGCACGCACTCCCCCACTGCCTTAAGGGAGTGGGGGACCCCCAGCCGCGTTGTCGTCACTCGCCGACTCCCCCACTCTCGGCTTCGCTCAAGCGGGGGGACCCCCATCGCGTCGACTCCCGCCTCCGCCTTGCAGCTGCATGCACCACACCTGCCGTCCCTACCGCCCCTACCGCCGAAGCACGCGGCGAGGGCGTCCCGAGTTTCCAGCTGTTCCCCGACACCGCCGAGCAGGCCCGCGCTCTGGGCGGCCGGCACGGCTTCGAGGGCTTCGAGGGCTTCGAGGACTACTGCACCGACCGCGCTCGGCATCCGCGCTCGGCGAAGTTCCTCACCTGGTCAAGCATCGACCGCATGGTGTCCTTCGACGCCTTCCGCTTCGTCGAGCTGATCGTGCCGCGCCCCCTGCTGATGGTCGTGGGACGCCAAGTGGTGACCCCTGGATGAGCGTCGAGGCGTTCCAGAGCGGCCGTGGCCCCAAGGAACTCCACTGGATCGACGGCGCCAGTCATGTCGATCTCCACGACAAGGAGCGACACGTGGGCCCCGCAGTCGCAGAACTGACCGACTTCTTCCGGGCCCACCCGGCCGGTGCCAGATGAGCCCGGGCCCACCCGGCCGAGACCAAGGAGGACGACGGCCACACGCCTCCGCTTCATTACAGTCACTGCGTGCTCTTTGGAATGACCTGTGCCCTTGGTGCGGCCGTCTGCTTCGGTACGGCGACGGTGTTGCAGGCGATGGCCGCGCGGGCGGCGGCAGCCGGCGACGGCGGCTCAGGCAGCGGTGGCTCGGACAGCGGCGGCTCCGGCGGCGGCGGGTCCGGCGGCGGCGGGTCCGGCGGCGGCTCCGGCAGCGGCTCCGGCAGCGGGTCCGGGGTGGATGCCGCGCTGCTCCTGCGGGCGTTGCGGCAGTGGCGGTATCTCGTGGGGCTCGCGCTCGACGGCGCCGGGTTTCTGCTGCAGATCGCGGCGCTGCGATCCCTGCCCATCTACACGGTGGGTGCGGCGCTCGCCGCGAGCCTGGCGGTGACGGCGGTGGTCGCGGCGCGGCTGCTGCGGGTGCGGCTCAGCCGGGTCGAGTGGGGTGCGGTGGGAGTGGTGTGCGCCGGGCTCGCGATGCTGGGGCTGGCGTCGGGGGCCGAGGGGGACCGGGCGGGGTCCGACACGTTGAGGTACGCGATGGTGGGGACCGCGGTGGCCGTGCTGCTGCTGGGGGCGGTGGGCGGGCGGTTGCCCGGGCGGGGGCGGGCGCTTGTGCTGGGGTTGGGGGCCGGGTTGGGGTTCGGGGTGGTCGAGGTGGCGGTGCGGCTGATCGACGAACTCGCCGTCGGATACCTCCTACGCAACCCGGCGACGTACGCGCTTCTCGTCGGCGGAGGTGCGGCGTTTCTGCTTCTCACGTCGGCCTTGCAGCGGGGGTCGGTGACCGTGGCCACCGCCGGGATGGTCGTGGGGGAGACCGTCGGGCCCGCGCTGGTGGGGGTGGTGTGGCTGGGGGATCGTACGCGGGAGGGGTTGGCGTGGCTGGCCGTGCTGGGGTTCGCGGTCGCGGTGGTGGGGGCGTTGGTGCTGGCGCGGTTCGGGGAGGCGCCGGTGGATGGGGGGACGTAGGGGTTTTTCGCCCCCTCCGCCGCTGTCCGTCCCGTACTCGGGGGCTCCGCCCCGGGACCCCGTATCGCGCTGAACGCGCTCGTCCTCAAACGCCGGACGGGCTAGGAGTGGCCCTCCAGCGCACCGCACAGCGCATCCAGCGCCCCCGACCACGCGTGGTCCGGCGGCGTGCCGTAACCCACCACCAGCGCGTCGAGCGGATCGGTGACGGCGTGCGGATGGCGGTAGCGGGACAGGCCGTGCACGGCGAGGCCCTGCCAGGCTGCCGCTCGCAGGACCGACTGCTCGGTGCCGGGCGGGAGTTGGAGGACCGCGTGCAGGCCGGCCGCGATGCCGGTGGCGTGGACCGCGGGGGCGCGGGTGGCCAGGGCGGAGACCAGGGCGTCGCGGCGACGGCGGTAGCGGAGGCGGGCGGCACGGACGTGGCGGTCGTAGGTGCCGGAGGTGATGAACTCGGCGAGGGTCAGTTGGTCGAGCACGCCGGTGGACCAACCGCCGCCGCCCTTCAGTGCCGAGACCTCTCCCGCGAGCGACGACGGCAGGACGAGCCAGCCCAGGCGCAGACCGGGGGCGAGAGACTTGCTGGCGGTGCCCAGGTAGACCACGTGGTCGGGGTCGAGGCCTTGCAGGGCGCCGACCGGCTGGCGGTCGTAGCGGAACTCGCCGTCGTAGTCGTCCTCCAGGATCAGCCCTCCGGTGCGGCGGGCCCAGTCCACGGTCTCTGCCCGGCGGTCGGGGTGGAGCGGGACTCCCATCGGGAACTGGTGCGAGGCGGTCAGCAGCAGGGCCCGTACGCCCGTCAACTCGTCGGTGCGGGTGCCGAGTTCGTCGAGCGGCAGGGGGATGGTGCGCAGGCCCGAGCGGTGCAGCAGGTTCCAGTGCACGTCGAGGCCGTACGACTCCACGGCGAGCGAGCGCAGGCCCCGCCCGTGCAGGACCGCGCCGAGCAGCGTCAGAGCGTCCGCGAAACCGGAGCAGATGACGATGTGGTCCGCGTCGGCCCGTACGCCTCGGGCGCGGGAGAGGTAGCCCGCGAGGGCGGTGCGCAGTTCGGGGCGGCCGCGCGCGTCGCCGTAGCCGAGGGCCTCGTGCGGTGCCGCGGTCAGGGCGCGGCGGGCGGCCCTGAGCCACTCGGCGCGCGGGAAGGAGGCGAGGTCGGGGCTGCCGGGGACCAGGTCGTACGTGGGGTGGCCCGGCTCACGGGTGCGGGGCGCCGATTCCGGCGCCGGTCGCGGAACCGCTCTCTCCGCCACCCGGGTGCCCGAGCCCTGGCGTGCGGTGAGCCAGCCCTCGGCGACGAGCGCGGCGTATGCGTCGGCGACCGTGTTGCGGGCGATGCCCAGGTCGGCGGCGAGCGAGCGGGAGGAGGGGAGGCGGATTCCGGGGGCGAGCCTGCCGCTGCGGACCGCCTCGCGCAGGGCGTCCGTCAGACCTCTGCGGACACCGGGCCCGGTCGGCTCGACATGCAGGTCGACCCCCAAAGTGGCCCATGCTTCTGCCATAGAAATGGACCATACCTCTGGGCTACTCCGCTCGTAGGGTCCATAAGCATGACGACGCACACCCCGACCACGCAGACCCAGACGCCGCGAACCGTGCCGACGGACAACGACAAGACCACGGCGTACGCCCCCGAGCCCACCCCCCGCCTCCCCTGGGCCCAGCTCGCCCCCGACGTATACAAGGCCATGGTCAGGCTCGACGCCGCGTCCCGGCAGGGCGTGGATCCCGTACTTCTGGAGCTCGTGAAGATCCGCGCCTCGCAGCTCAACCACTGCGCGTTCTGTCTCGACATGCACACCAAGGACGCGCTCGCGGCCGGTGAGAGCGTCGAGCGCATCGTGCAGCTCAGCGCGTGGGAGGAGTCACCGCACTTCTACACGGAGAAGGAGCTCGCGGCGATCGAACTGACCGAGGCGGTGACCGTCCTGACGGACGGCTTTGTGCCGGACGCCGTGTACGAGCGGGCCGCCGAGCACTTCGAGGAGAGCGCGCTGGCTCAACTGATCGCCGCGATCACGGTGATCAACGCGTGGAACCGGTTCGGGGTGGCGTGCCGACTCGTTCCGGGTCATTACAGGGCGGGGCAGCACAGGTAGTAGGGCCCCGCGTCAGTCCACGGAGGTGGCGTCGCAGCTTGCGGCCTGCGGGCAGAACCAGGTCAGCGCCGTGGTGAGCAGCTCCAGTTCGTCGGCGCGGCCGTCCGCGTCGGGGCCGTAGGCGGCGATGGCGTAGATGAAGCCGTCGGAGGCGACGAAACGCTCGTCGTAGACGTGCCAGGTGCCGATGTCGGGCTCGCCCCTGAGGGAGTCGGCCGTGTACTCCAGGCGTGAACCCGTGAAGGTGCCGTCGTCGAGGGTCTGCAGGGCAAGCCGGCGGAAGCCGGCCGCCTTGGGCGTCTCGTCGGAGAGGTAGAGGTCGAACGACGCGGCCGGGGAGCCCTCCGCCACCTGATACACCTGCAGGCGGTGTTCTTCGTCCGCGCTGCGGTAGTTGACCACGTCGATGCCGTACGACGATGCCACCGTGGAGCGGGTCCAGCCGTCCGGGTAGGCGATCCGGAAGCCTTCGGGGTCCTCGTACGACTGGTAGCCGATGGGGAGTCCGGGGGCGGAGGCGGACGGGGACGCGGTCTCGGAATCGATCGACGGGGACGGTGACACTGACGGTTGCGGTGACGCGTCCGTCGGTTCGGAGGGGCCGGGCGCCGACGACGAGGCGGCGACCGCGCTGCCGCCCTTGCCGTCGTCGTCCCCCGGGTCGGTCACCAGGATGAGCACCAGACTCACGGCGGCACCGAGCACGGCGGCACCCACGACCACGGACCAGACGAGCCGCCGACTGAACGTGGGGCGGCGTGGCGCGGCGGGCACGCCGACCGTGGTAATCGGCTCGGGCGAGGGCCGGACGGCGGGATCCGTGTCGGTGCCGCTCGGGACGTGCCAGGTGCTCGACTCGGCGGGTGCGAGCTCCGCGTCCGTGCCGCTCGGCACCTGCCAGGCACTTGAGTCGGCGGGCCAGGGCGCCGGGCCCGGCGGCGGGGTGGGCGGCGCTGGGGTGTCGCCCGGCACGTCCACAGCGGTCCGCTCCGGTGCGAAGTCCGGCCGCGGTGGTGGCGGAGGCGTCACCGAGGGTACGGGAGCCGCCCCCGTACCCTCGCCGTCCTCCCAGCGCTGGGTCTCCTCGTTCCAGTAACGCGGTCCCCCGCTCATCGTGTCCCTCTCGCCGACCCGCTCACAGTCCCACCAGGCCGGCCACGGCCCCCGCCGACGCGAGCACGCTCAGCAGGGCCTGCGAGTCGGCGAGCAGTTCCCGCAGGCGCTCACGGCGTGTCGGGGCCGCCTGGCCGGTGCGGGTGATCTCGTCCTCCGTGTCGGCGAGCGCAGAGTCCAGTGCCGCCGTCCGATCCGTACCGCGCACCCGGCTCAGATCGGCGCGCAGTTCGCGTACGGCCTTCAGCAGTTCCTCGGCCGCCTCGTCGCGCCGTGGTGCCGTGCCGTGGTGGCTGACGGCCTGCGCGTGGTCGCCGACGGCGAAGGTGCTGTGGGAGACGTCTCCGAAACTGACGTTCGGCTCATCCGTTGCCATCGGTGGAGGGTCCCTTCGCCGGGTTCGAGTTCGCGTTGGTGTCGTTGTGGGTGGACGCGGCGGACGCGTGCTTCCCGACGGCGAAGGTGCTGTTCTCCACCTTCTCGAAGTTCGTCGTGGTGTGGTTGCTGATGTTCGTGACCTTCTGGACGAACTCCCCGGTCAGATAGCCGGCTTCGGCGAGCGCGTTGCGCACCCCGTTGGCGACCCGGTCCTGCACATTGCGCAGATACCGCTCGGCGTCCATCTCCTGAAACGTGGATCCGGCCGGCGCCGACCCCAACTCCCTTACGGACAGGGCCGGTCCATCGGGCAGCGCGCCCGCGTACCCGCCGGTCAGCAGCCGCCAGCCGTAGACCAGGCCGCGGCCGAGGACGACCAGGGAGCCGATGACGGAGCCGGGCACCCGGGCGACGGCCCAAGCGGCCTTGCCGAGCACGTTGTTGTGCCGGAAGCGGTGGGCGGTGCGGTCCGCGTTCTTGAAGTCCTCGCGGACCGGCAGCAGGACGTGCGGGGCGATCTCCAGGGTGAGCATGCGGCCCTGGGTGTGGATGCGTACGAAGACCGTGACGACCAGCTCCTCCTCCCAGCCGCCGACGCGGATGCGCAGGAAGTGCCGCCGCTTCTCGGCGCCCTCCTCGACCGCGCGCGCCCGGTGGTCCTCGAAGGCCTGCGGGTGGTACGGCGCCTCCTCGCGCCGCAACAGCCCCTCCGCGGGCAGGAACACGCACTCGTCGATCTCCAGCCACCGCAGCCGGTCGCGCCCCAGGTGAGCGGCGTAGTCGGCGGGCAGTCGCAGCTGGGCCAGCAGGGGGCGGATCGTCTCCAGGACCGTGCGGTTGCTGATCGGCCGCTGCTCCTTCTCGGTGTCGGGCCGGAGCTCGACGGCGAGCACCCAGGTCTCGTACGGCACGCCGGCGCCGCAGAACGGGCGCGCCTCGTGGTACATCACCAGCGGCGCGTGCTGTTCGATCCTGACCCGGTTCTTGAGCCGCTGGAAGCGCTGCCCCTCGGCCTGCTCGGCGGGGTCGCTCATGGCGTCCGGGAAGCGCTGCGGGGACAGTTCGGCGGCCAACGCCCGGGCGAACTGGCCTCGTTCGGCGGCCAGGCACAGTGCGATCAGCGCGAAGAGGGCGAGGGTGAACCAGGCCTGCCAGGGCTTGATCAGGCTGTCGAGGCCGTCGGTGCTGGGGACCAGGAGGTCGGAGGAGGAGCTGTCGCCGTAGAGACCGGACGAGCCAGATGAGCCGGATGAGCCGTACAAGTCGTCGGACCCGTAGGTCGAGCCGTCCGAGGACGAGTCGTCCGAGCCGGTGCCGAAAGCCACCACCACGGTGACGACCAGCAGGAACGCGAACAGGAAGCGGCCCCACCAGCGGAGCAGGAAGGCGGGCACCAGCCGGTACAGCGGCGGGCGCGCGGCCCGGCCCCTGACCCAGCCGCCGATCGCGAGGTAGAGGCTGGGCACCAGGAACATGGCCAGCAGACCGCCACTGAGCACCGAGCCCACCACCCACAGGCCAAGGATCGCCCCGGCCCACAGCAACTCCTGGCGGCGGGCCCGCAGCGCGTGCGCGAGGACGCGGGCGGCGTCGAAGCCGAGCGAAGGGGCCACGAGCCGCTGCTCGTTGAGGTGGAGTTCGTCGATGACCCGGTCGCGGTACCCCGGGTCCAGATAGGTGCCCGCGCACAGCAGCCGGGTGGCTTCGCTGGCGTGTGGCGGGGTGGGCGGCAGTCCTGATGGGGCCCCGGTGGCGGCGGTCGGCTGTGGCTGTTGCGGCACGTAAGCGGTACTCACGCGACTCCCCCGATGCGTGGAACTGGCCCTGCTGAACAACCCTGCCTCAGCAGTTAATTGACGAAGAATCAGCATAGGGGGATGAGGGTTGCCCGGGAAAGCGGAATGTCAAGAGGGTGACACTGTGACTCGCGCCGCACAACGGTGGATCTCCTCGGCTCCACGAACCCCTTCGACTCCATGGACTACCTCGACTTCTTTGACTAAAGTCAAAGAACTATGAAGCCAGTGAGGAGCACGGAGCCGGTGTCGCCCGCCGAGGTCGCCGCCTTTCGCCACTTCAACCGCTACTTCACCCGCCGCATCGGCGCACTGGACGACCACTACCTCGGCCAGGACCGCCCTCTCGGCGAGGCCCGCCTCCTCTTCGAGATCGGCGACGGCGCCTCGCTGCGGGAACTGCGCGGCCGGCTCGCCCTGGACGCGGGCTACCTGAGCCGGATGGCGAAGTCCCTGGAGGCGCAGGGCCTGGTCCGGCTGACCGCGCCTGCGCACGACACCCGCCTGCGCCTGATCGAGTTGACCCCGGCGGGCCGCGCCGAGGTCAGGGAGCAGAACCGCCGCGCCGACACACTCGCCGCCGGCCTCCTCACCTCCCTCACCGCGCCCCAACGCACCGAACTGGCCGGGGCGTTGGCGACCACGCAACGCCTGCTCCGACTGGCCGGCATCACGATCACCCTGGTCGACGGCGCCACCGAGGACGCCCGGGCCTGCCTTGACGCCTACGCGGCCGACCTCGACGCCCGCTTCCCGGAGGGATTCGACAGGACCGATCTCGTACGGCCGCAGGAGGTCACCGGTGACGCGGGCGCGTTCTTCGTCGCGTACGAGGAGGGGCGGCCGACGGGCTGCGGGGCACTCCGAACCCTGGAGCCGGGCACGGGCGAGATCCGGCACGTCTGGGTCCACCCCGACGCCCGCCGCCTGGGCCTGGCCCGCCGCATCCTGACGGAGCTGGAACGGGCCGCCGTGGAGCACGACTTCACCGTCGTACGACTGGACACGCACGCGGTGCTCACGGAGGCGCAGGCGATGTACCGGGCGAGCGGCTACGCGGAGATCCCGGCCTATGTCGACCACGTCTACGCGGACCACTGGTTCGAGAAGCGGCTGGGACCCCCGCCGCTACGGCATGACCGGCCAGGCGGGTCCTAGGCCTGTCGTCACCTTCCCGTCTGCCTCGCGGCGGGAAGGTGACGACAGGACCTAGTACTCCAGCCGTAGATCGTTACTGGTGCAACTGGGGTGGCTGAAGAGACGAAGCGACCACCACTGATCATGGTGATTGTGACGTCAACTCAAGATCCTGCGGTGGTTGAGTGCCCCAGCGAAGACCCCGGTCGTGTCGAACAAATCGCCGGCGTCGGCACCGGCCAGAAGCAGCGCCAGATGGAACCGGCTGCGCGCCCCGTACCTCTCCATCAGGTCCGCGACCGTGTAGGTGATGGTGCGCCGGCTCAGGCCCAGCTGCTCGGCCACCGTCTGGTCGGTGCAGCCCTCGGCGAGCAGCGTCACCACGGCGCGCTCCCTGGCCGACAGCCCCGCGGGCCACCGCACCGGCTCGGCCGCCTGCCCCCACAGACGCCGGTAAATCTCGACCAGGGCGCGCACCAGCGGCTTGGCGGTGATCTGCCAGACCCCCTTCAGCGGATCCTCCGGGTCGATGGGCGTCATGACGATCACCCGGTCGATGATGACCATCTTGGCCGGCAGGATCGGCAGGATCCGATGTTCGGCGCCGGCCGCGATCAGGCGCACGTCATGGCCCGACGGAGCCGACCCCAGCCAGCGCGTCCGCACATCCGGCGGAACCGGGAGCGTCCCCAGCACCGGACGCCCGGACGACGCGGGAACCATGACCAGCCGCTCGCTGCGTTCGACGGAGACGACCTCGGCGAACCGGGCCACCACGGCATCGGCCCCGAACAGCGGGCACACACCGGGCCCGGCCCGCAGCGACTTCAGCCACGCCGCCTCAGACATCGCCGGCCACCTCCTCACGTCCCACCCCGTTAATCCGCATCCTGCCCCAGCAAACCGAGCGGCGACAACGCGGAACGGACACCGTTGCGACTTTGCGCAAGAACGGGGCAGAAGTGATGCGCGCCCCCCGCTGGGCCCGCATGGTTCCTTTCATCCACCAGCCCCGAAAGGACACCTCATGAACTACGACCTGCAAACCCTGGCCGACCGGGCCGAACTGCACGACCTGCTGCTGCATTTGGGCCGAGCCCTGGACGAACACCGCTTCGACGACCTGCACACCGTTCTGACGCAGGACGCCACCGGCACGACCCGCAACGGGACCGGGTCCGGCCGCGACGTCCTCATCGCACAGATCGAGGCCGGCAACAAGGACCACACCCGCCTGCTCCACCGGTTCAGCAGCGTGCTGATCGAAGTCGACGGCGGCACCGCAACGATCCGCGCCTACATCACCGCACTGTCCGGCCACGCAGACAGTCTCGTGCCGACCTCGCGGCGCTACGGGCTGGCCCGCAACAAGGCCGTCCGGACGCCCGACGGTTGGCGGATCAGCGAGCTGAACGTCGAGCCGGTGTTCGTGGTAGGGCAATAACGCTGGGACCTACGACCTATCGGACACCCATCGCCGCTGGTAGTGGCATTGTTTGGCGCGGTGCTGGTGGCGTCGTCGCCAGATCGACCAGCGGTGGTGGTGTCCTGGCGGGTAGAGCCTCGCGAGCGGGGCGATGGCGGCCAGGTGCGCGATCTCGTTGCGGGTCAGTGGGATGAGGCCGGTGTCGTCGGGCAGGTCGGGCTGCTCGGCCGCGGCGATGGCAAGCACGGCGTGGGCGAGCGTGACCAGCACGGTCCACCGCGCCCACGACGGGTAGCGGCGGACCTGGTGTTCATCGAGCCCTGTCAGGCCCTTTCCGGATTGGAACGAGTCCTCGATGCTCCACCTCCTCCCGGCGCCTTTGATCAGTACGGCGAGGAATGTCGGGGTCGGTGCCCAGCACCGGTAGAAGGCCAGCTCGCCGGTGTCGGCGTTGCGCCCGTGAACTCGGTGCGGCCCTCGGTGTGGCGGTCACGGGCACGATCCTGGCCGCCCGTCCCGACCTCGCCCACGGCATGGGCCCGGCGCTGCGCACGGTGGCCCTGGTGGTGCTGGCGGCGACGGCACTCGTGGTCGCCGGATACCGGGACCGGACCGGCACACGCACCATCGCGTCCGGCCAGAGACGCGTACTATCGCGTTCACCCCGCCCGTGACGATCAACTCCCCTTACTCACCGCCCCGTTGAGGAGCCACCCGTGCCCGCCCTCCTGAACCCCGTCCTCGACCTGCTGATGCTCCGCGGCACCGTCACCGAGGCCGGACCGATCAGCGCCCGTATGCGCCGGCTCCGCATCGAGGGCGACGCCCTCACCGGACTCGACGTGCGCCCCGGACAGCAGGTACGCGTCCTGGTCGGCTCCGGACTGACCCGCCGTACGTACTCGGTGTGGCGCTACGACCCCTCCGGCGCCGTCGAGTTGTGCGTGCTGGACCACGCGGGGGCGGGGCCCGGAGCGCGCTGGGGTCATGACGTCGAGGTCGGCGCACAGGTCCGACTGGGCAGGCCCGAGGGGTCGTTCACCCTCCGCCCCGACGCCGGCCATCATGTCTTCGTCGGCGAGGAGACGGCCTCCGTCGCCTTCGGCACGATACTGGCCGCGCTGCCCGAGAGTGCGCGCGTGTCCGGTTGCGTGGAGACGGAGACGGCCGAGGACCGGCTGCCGTTGCCGCACTCCGACCGGCTCAACTGGCTGACCAGGGGCGAGACTTCGCTCCCCGCCGCGGTACAGCGGCTCGGCCCCGAGCCGGGCGGGATCGCCTACGTCGCCGGCGAGGCCCGTACCGTGCAGCAGGTCCGGCAGGTGCTCGTACGGGAGTTGGGCTGGGACCGACGCTCCGTCATCACCAAGCCGTTCTGGGCGCCGGGGAAGCGGGGGCTGGAGTAGGCACCCGCCCGCTGGAGGCGGTCGTGCGTGACGTGGCACGGGCCCCGTTCCGGCCGTAACCGGAACGGGGCCCGTGCAAGCCCGTGACAGAGCCGTGGTGAACGGCCTGCGGATGGCTCAGATGAGGCCGAGGGCGCGGACCGCCTCGCGCTCCTCCGTCAGTTCCTGGACCGACGCGTCGATGCGGGCGCGGGAGAACTCGTTGATGTCCAGGCCCTGGACGATCTCGTACACGCCGTCCTTCGTGGTGACCGGGAAGGAGGAGATGAGGCCCTCGGGGACGCCGTAGGAACCGTCCGACGGGATGCCCATGGAGGTCCAGTCGCCGTCCGCCGTGCCGTTGACCCACGTGTACACGTGGTCGATGGCGGCGTTGGCGGCGGAGGCGGCCGACGAGGAACCGCGGGCCTCGATGATGGCGGCGCCGCGCTTGGCGACCGTCGGGATGAAGTCCTCGGCGAGCCACTTCTCGTCGCTGACGACCTCGGCGGCGTTCTTGCCGCCGACCGTGGCGTGGAAGATGTCGGGGTACTGGGTGGCCGAGTGGTTGCCCCAGATGGTCAGCCGCTTGATGTCGTTGACCGTCGAGCCCGTCTTCTTCGCGAGCTGCGTGAGCGCGCGGTTGTGGTCCAGACGGGTCATCGCGGTGAAGCGCTCGGCCGGTACGTCCGGGGCGGCGGCCTGCGCGATGAGCGCGTTGGTGTTCGCCGGGTTGCCCACGACGAGGATCTTGATGTCGTCGGCGGCGTTGTCGTTGATGGCCTTGCCCTGCGGCTTGAAGATGCCGCCGTTGGCCTCGAGGAGGTCGGCGCGCTCCATGCCCTTGGTGCGGGGGCGGGCGCCGACGAGGAGACCGACGTTGGCACCGGCGAAGGCGACGTTCGGGTCGTCCGTGATGTCGATCCCGGCGAGGAGCGGGAAGGCCGAGTCGTCGAGTTCCATCGCGGTGCCCTCGGCGGCCTTGAGCGCCGGGGTGATCTCCAGGAGGCGCAGCTTGACCGGCACGTCCGCGCCGAGCAGCTGGCCGGAGGCGATGCGGAAGAGCAGGGCGTAACCGATCTGGCCGGCCGCGCCGGTGACGGTGACGTTCACGGGAGTGCGGGTCATGGCGTTCTCCGTATGACAGCTGGCGGTGGGGCGTCCCTGCCCCGGGGTGCAGGAGCTCCCCTGCGTCCGCCGCTTCGATCGATCAGAGGTACCGGTGAATGCCTCTTGGCGTCGGCACCGATGATCGATCTCTTGGCGTCAAGAGAGATCCGCCGTCAGGCTATCGCGCATCCGGGAGCCCGAGTGTCCGGGTCCGTGTGGCCCAGCCCACAGAACGCCGTGGGGAGGCGGCCGCCGGGCCCGGGAGAGTGGGCTCGGCGACCGCCGATGGGGTACCGGGGAGCGTCCAGGAGAGGTTTTTCCTCCCGGGCGGCACCGGATCCCGTGGGGGTACCGGTGCGCCTGCCCCGGATGGGGGCCGGCATTCCGGGTTGGGGGGAGGTTTTTTCGCCCCCTCCGCCCCTGCCCGTCCCGTACCTGGGGGCTGCGCCCCCAGACCCCCCTTTATCGCGCTGAACGCGCTCGTCCTCAAACCCCGGACGGGCTGAAGACTGCCTGACCCGGGCTGAAGAGTGGAGCCTCCCACGGGTGAGTGGGGGATCCGGATGGCACCGCCTCGTCCTCGAACGCCGGACGGGCGGAAGCTGGCTACTGCGTGCAGCCCGTCTTCCCCGACGCCAGCGTCGCGCACGCCTTCGCGTCGCCCGCGTCCTTCACGGCCACCATCGGCGTGTAGGCGTCGGTGTCCGCTTCGACCAAGCCGGTCTGCTTGGCCTCGGCGCCCGTGCCGGCGGACACCTCGACCGTGTCGCCCACGACGGCCTGGGTGATGCGGGCCCAGGCGGCGGAGCAGGTCTTGCTGTAGCGGACCTCGACGAGGGTCGTACCGACGGTGATGCTGGTGGCGGTCGTCGCCAGCTCACCGCCGCAGCCCATGTTCTCCGGGTCCGCGCCGGCGCAGTCCGCGCCGCTGCACTTCACGCCGGCCGGCAGGTCGGGAGCGGGGGCGGCGGAACTCGTGGGTGCCTCGGGCGTGCTCTCGTCCTTCTTGTCGCCGTTGCTGGTCAGGAAGACGGCCGCGGCGACCACGACGAGCGCGCCGACGACCCCGGCGAGGAACATGGTGAGCCGCCGCTTGCGCCGCGCCCCGTCGGGCGAACCCCGGCCACCGTCGGAGGGCCGGGCATCCCTGGGCGGACCGCCGCCAGGACCGCCGGGACCGGTCGACCCCACAGCACTGGACGGACCGGCCGGACCCGCAGGCCCGAACTGCCCGCCGCCTCCGGACGGCGGCGTGGCGACGACCCCCCAGCCGCCGCCCCGCCCGGAACCACCGGACGAGCCACCCCCGGACGAGCCACCCCCGTACGAAGAAGCACCGTGCGAGGAAACTCCCTGCGAAGACGCTCCGTACGACGAAGCCCCGCGCGCGGAGCCCCCGCGGGAGGAGTCCTCCACGTCCGCGGCCGTCGGCTGCGGCGGCACCGTCGGGGACACCCCCGCGGGCCCGGCGATCCCGGGTGTCGCGGTGGCGCTGCCGCCCTTGCGGGTCTGCCTGGCGTTGCTCCCGTTCGCCGGGGGCGCGCCGAACTCCCCGAGCGCGGCGCGCGCCTGGGAGATCCGGATCGCCTCCATGGTCATGTCGTGGCGCATTTCCGAACGGCTCCAGGCGCGCTCGGCGAGCTCCCACATGGTGGTCAGGTGCATGGGATTGGTTCCGGTCACCTCGGCCAGGGCGACGATCGCGCCCTTGGGCGCGAGAAGCCGGCCGTTGAGGTAACGCTCCCAGGACGTCTTGCTGTAACCGGTGCGGTCGGCCACGGCGGCGATGCTCAGGCCGCTCCGGTCGACGAGCCGGCGCAACTGGCTGGCGAACTCTCTGACCTGCGGATCGAGTTCATCCGGCAAGGCCCTCCAACGAGGCATTGCGTCTCCCCCCTACTTCTTTCCCCCCGTACGTGGCTGGTTGTTCCCCGTACGTCAATCGCTGTTCCCCCGTACACGGCGCCCCTCCGCCGAGTCCCTGTTCTGACTACCCACAGGGATGTGTTCGGTAAGGATCTCAGTTCCCGGGATAGGGGCGCACGGGAGCGTTCGGGCGGAGGCATGCACCGTTGCACGCCCGTTGTTCTGCGATCCAGTGTCCCATCGGCATTGTCGTACGACCGGTCGAACCACCAACTTCCACACAGGACGTCCCGGACCGTCCCGATTGCCCACGTTATCCCGGCTGTTGGGCTGGATCAGGGTAAATCCTTGAACTTGTCAAGACATCGACACAACGGGAACACAGTTGCCACCTCAGGCGCCCCGGGAGGGGTCAGCTCACCCCAGGGTCACGAACTGCCCTGTATACAAAGGGAGTTGCCGCGTCCGTGGCCGCCCGGGCACGGCTTCCGTTGCAGGGCGCCCGACTTCCGTTGCGGGGCGCGGACACCGTAGCGGAATGGTCACTTCCGTGCCACAGGGGGCTGACAGGTGTTGAACAGTCTGTTCCCGTGGACAAGTGTTGCCCCTGGGCGGAACACTCGCCCGGTCGCGGCCCGTCCTTGCTCGGGGGAGAGGACGGGCCGCGGCTGCGTCCGCCGAGGCGGGCCGTGTCCGCCGACGCGGGCCGTGTCCGCCGACGCGGGCCGTGTCCGCCGACGCGGGAGAACCCCAGGCTCCCCTCAGCGGACCGTGAAGTGCAGCGTGTCGTCCAGGAACGGGATCACCAGCCACGGATGGGGCTGTGCCATCAGCGCGAGCAGCACGATGGCCACACCGAGCACTCCGTACGTGACCAGGTCCGTGAAGCGGGAGCGGACCGCGAGCATGCCCACGTCGGGCAGGGTCCAGCGCAGGGCAGCGCCGCCAAGGAGTGCGACACCGATCAGGATCGTGCCGTACCGGAAGACGTCGAAAGCCGTCAGCAGCAGGCCGAGCGCGACCAGCGAGAGCACCAGGAGGATCGGCCACTGGCGTGCGGGCGCCGGGGCGTCCCTGGGCGCTGCCCGGCCGCCGCCCTCGGGCCGCGCGGTGTCCCGCGTGAACAGCGGAAAGCGCCGTGTGGTGCGCCGGGGGACCCCCTCGGCATCCGGCGCGCTCACCGGGTCGACACCTACCGGCTCGCCGCCGTCGCCATCGGTATCGCTGCGTGAGTCCGACCCACCCGACTCAGCGTTCTCGGCATCCGCCGCAGACCGACCGTTGGCGCCCGGCGTGGCCCGTACAGCCGGTTCGGCGCCGTTGCTCAGCGCCTGCGACACAGCGGCGGAACCGCCGGACTTCTCACCGGCCTGCTCGTCCGTCTTCCCGGAGTTGGCGCCCTCAGCCGACACTTCGCTCCGCCGCTTCCACCACGTTGACGAGCAGCTGGGCGCGGGTCATCGGGCCGACGCCGCCGGGGTTCGGGGAGATCCAGGCGGCGACCTCGGCGACGTCCGGGTGGACGTCGCCGACGATCTTGCCCTCGGCGCTGCGCGAGACACCGACGTCGAGTACGGCGGCACCCGGCTTCACGTCCTCGGCGCGGACGAGATGAGCGGAGCCCGCCGCGGCGACGATGATGTCGGCGCGCTTGAGGTGCGAGGAGAGGTCACGCGTGCCGGTGTGGCACTGCGTCACCGTCGCGTTCTCGGTGCGCCGGGTGAGCAGCAGCGGCATCGGGCGCCCGATGGTCACGCCACGGCCGACGACCACGACCTCGGCGCCCTTGATCTCGACGCCGTACCGGCGCAGCAGGGTGAGGACACCGTTGGGGGTGCAGGGCAGCGGGGCCGGCTCGTTCAGCACAAGGCGGCCGAGGTTCATCGGGTGCAGGCCGTCCGCGTCCTTGTCCGGGTCCATCAGCTCCAGGATGCGGTTCTCGTCGATGCCCTTGGGGAGCGGCAGCTGGACGATGTACCCCGTGCAGTCGGGGTCCTCGTTCAACTCGCGTACCACCGCCTCGATCTCCTCCTGCGTGGCGGTGGCGGGCAGTTCGCGCTGGATGGAGGCGATGCCCACCTGCGCGCAGTCGCGGTGCTTGCCGGCGACGTACTTCTGGCTGCCTGGGTCGTCCCCGACCAGGACGGTCCCCAGGCCGGGCGTGACGCCCTTCTCCTTCAGGGCCGCCACACGGACGGTCAGGTCGGACTTGATCGCGGCTGCGGTGGCCTTGCCATCGAGAATCTGGGCGGTCATGACCCCATCCTCCCGGATGACCGTGTCCTGGTTCCAATCGGGCGGAGCGGGACCGGCCGGGAAGATCACGAAGATTGCAGCTGCACAACGTATGTGCTTATCGGCTGGACAAGAACTGGCCTGTCACAGAACGATGTGCGGTGCACCATCGCGGTCCGTGTTGGGGGGCATACCGCTCATATCGTGACGTTCCTCCATGCCATCCGCGCCGTCCCCGCCTTTTGCCTGGAGGAAAATCGTCATGAGTTACGGCTCACCCAACCCCTACGGCCAGCCGCAGGACCCGCAGCAGGGCCAGCCCGGCTACGGCTACCCCCAGCAGGGCCAGCCCGGCTACGGCGCCCCGCAGACACCCCCCGGCGTCCCGCCGCAGCAGGGTTACGGCTACCCGCAGCAGGGCGGACAGCCCGGTTACGGCTACCCGCAGCAGCCCGGCTACGGTGCCCAGCCGCCGTACGCGAACTGGGGCCAGCGCTTCCTCGGCACTCTGGTCGACGGGCTCGTGTTCGCGGTCCCCTACATCCTGGTGATCGTCGGCAAGGACGCCCCGGCGCTGGTGTCCCTCGGCGCCCTCGCCGTCCTCGGCCTCGCGATCTGGCAGCTGATCCAGGAGGGCCGCACCGGCCAGACCGTCGGCAAGAAGGCGCTCGGTATCCGTCTGGTGCGCGAGATCGACGGCCAGCCGCTCGGCGTCGGCATGGCGTTCGTCCGTCGGCTCGCCCACTTCCTCGACAGCCTGGCGTGCTACCTGGGCTGGCTGTGGCCGGCGTGGGACGCCAAGAAGCAGACGTTCGCCGACAAGGTCTGCTCGTCGATCGTGATCCGCACCCAGTAACCAACGCGTCCGCGCGGGCACCGGCGGCTCCGGAACACTCGGACACCGCTGAACAGTTCGCGCCAATCGCTCCAAGGGCCGTGTCTCACCGTGCACAGGGGGAGACACGGCCCTGGTGTGTCGACCTACCCTGTCTGCGGCAGATGCCAGGCCCGGGCAGTCGCATCTTGTACAGCATCATCGTGGTACCTCCGCCGACCACGGAGGACGAGCACAGACCCGACCGGAGCGCGGCCCAGTTCCGGCTCGCGCCCGGCGAACGGCTGAGTTTCGGGCGTTCCGCGCGCGACAACGCTCTGGCGATCCCGCACGAGGGCGTCTCGCGCCGGGCGGGCGAGATCGCCGCGCAGGGCGCCTTCTGGGTACTCAGCAACCTCTCCGCACACCAGACGTACGTCGTCGAGAACCCGGAGGGCGCGGGCGAGCACATCAAGGTCGGCCCGGGGCGCCTGGACGCTCCCGTCCCCTTCGAGTTCTCCCGGATCGTGCTGCCCGCGGCGGGTGACCTGCTGCCCCTCGAGGTGTGGGCGCCCCGCCACGACTATCTCCGCTCGCCCGGCGCCCTCGACGGCGCGACCACCACGCCTGCCTTCTCCGTGGACCGCACCAAGCGCTACTTCGCGGTCCTCGCCGCCCTGTGCGAACCGCGGCTGCGCGGGGAACCCCACGCCCCGATCCCCACCGTCGACCAGATCGTGGACCGGCTGCGCCCCCTCTGGCCCTCGGTCAGCCGCGCCAACGTCCAGTGGAACATCGACTACCTGGCCGTCAAGCTTCGCCTCAAGCCCGGCCCCGACACCGCGGACGCCGGCCCCCGCCTCAACGGCAAGAAGGAGTCCCTCGTCTCCCTGGCCCTCCGCTTCGACCTCGTCCTCGAGTCCGATCTCACCCTCCTGACGGCTCCTGTGCCAGGAGGTGTCCGATGAGCGATCCGTACGCGGTGTCAGTGCCCAAGGGCTACCGCGTGGGGAGTTGGGAGGTACGGGAGCCGATCGCGACGGGGGCGTTCGGGAGCGTGTACGAGGCGCGCCGCACCGAATCGCGGACGGGACTCCCCGACACGGCCGCGCTCAAGTTCCTCTCCACCGGCACCCACACGCCCCGCCAGCTCACTCACCTGCGCGAACTGGCCGAACGGGAGCTGGAGTTGCTCAGCCGACTGCGTTCCGCACCCCACCTCATCCGCCTCTACGAGACCCTGACGGTCGACGACCCGGCCCACCCCGGAATCGACGGCGCCACCGTCCTCGTACTGGAGAAGGCGGAGGACTCGCTGGCCTCGCTGCTGTCGCGGACGTCGCGCCCCGCCGACGGTCCGGGTCTGCTCGCGCAGATCTGCGAGGGGCTGGCCCAGCTGCACCGGGCGGGCTGGGTGCACGGGGATCTGAAACCGGCCAATGTGCTGCTGATGAAGGACGGTTCGGCCCGGCTCGCCGACTTCAACATGGCCGCCGAGATGGAGGGCACGCACGCGTACACGCCCGCCTTCTCCACACCCGACTACACCCCGCCCGAGCTCCTGTGGGCGGAGATCGGCGAACGCGGCCGCCGGATCAGGCCGTCGGCGGACATCTGGGCCTTCGGCGTCCTCGCCCACCTCGTGCTCACCGACTCCTACCCGCTGCCCGGCGGCACTTCCTCGGCCCGCCGGGACGCGGCGGTCGCCTACGCACGCGGCACGGACGAGTTGCGCCTTTCTCCTCAACTCCCGGACGCCTGGCGGGAGATCGTGCGGGACTGTCTGGCTCGTACGCACCAGGAACGGGTCACCGGGGAGACGCTGCTGCGCCGCGTGGAAGCGGCGGCCGGCACGAGCGGGCGGGCGTCGCGGCTGCCCCGCCTGTTCGCGCGTCGCGGGCGTCGCTCGGTGCTGGTGCTCGGCGGGACGGCCCTCGCCACCATCGCCGTCGCGGCACTCGGCTACGGCATCAGTACCTGGGCCGACGACGACAGCCAGGGCGCGCAGGGAACCGGCGGGACCACGAACGTCGCCGCCGCCGCGTACGGCGCCGCCGATCTCCGTACCGACCGGGGCATCCCGCCCGCCTACCGCCTGCTGATCGTCGAGACGGCGCACGACTGCGCGCGCGCAGACGTCACGCCGTCCCTGATCGCCGCCATGCTGAAGGTGGAGAGCGACTTCGACCCGGCCCTGGCCGACCCCGCCAACAACGAGTACGGCATCGCGCGTTGGACCCCGAGCGTGCTGCGCTGGTGGATGAACGCCGACGGCACCCCCGAGGCGGAGGTCCCCCAACCGCCTTTCCCGCCCGCCGAGTCCATCCCGGCGATGGGCCGGTACCTGTGCTGGATCTCGCCACGCCTGGACTCGGGCCTGCCGGGCGACCGGAGGGTCCTGGTCGCCGCCGCGTACCGGACCTCGTACAAGAAAGTGAACGACGCGGGCGGAGTTCCCCCGAATTACCGCACGTACGCCGACCGCGTCGCTCACTACCTGAAGGAGTACACCCCACAGGGGAAGAAGTGACCCTCGGACATCCGAGGTACCCCTCGCGGCCCCGCGCCGCCACTGTGGTCACGTCCACCAACGGGGGTGGCACGACCGGAGGGACACACCATGAAGCGCACACTCGCATCGCTCGGCGCGGCGGCGGTACTGGCGGCGGGCGCGCTCGCCCTGACGCCGGGCAGCGCGGCGGCGGCGGACGGCTGCTGGGGGAACGCGGGCCAGAAGCAGGCGTTCGGCAAGACGTACACCGCGCGTTACTGCCACAACTACCAGGGCGACGTGGTCGGCGTGTACGAAACCGACACCGGTTACCTCTACTCCGGCGACAACTGGTTCGTCTGCCAGGTCCAGTACGGCGAGAACGCGCCGGTCGGGGATGCCAAGAACAACTGGTGGCTGTGGACGCAGGGCGACGACGCCTACTCCGACGGCGGCTGGGGCTGGTTCCCCGCCAACAAGGTGTCGGGCGGCAACAACTACGAGCCAATCCCCGGCCTGGCCACCTGCTGACCGACGTACACGGCGGCCTCCGGTCCCTCGGGGAGGGCCGGAGGCCGCCATACGCTTGGATCAGCCGTACTTCTCGATCGTGTCTCGATCAGCGACTCGATCGTGTCTCGATCAGCGACTCGATCGTGTCTCGATCAGTGTCTCGATCAGCGACTCGATCAGTGGAAGAAGTGCCGCGTCCCCGTGAAGTACATGGTCACGCCCGCCTTCTTCGCCGCCTCGACCACCAGCTCGTCGCGGATCGAACCGCCGGGCTGGACAATCGCCTTCACACCGGCGGCGCTCAGGACATCGATGTTGTCCGGGAACGGGAAGTAGGCATCCGACGCGGCGAACGAACCCCGTGCCCGCTCGGCCCCGGCCCGCTCGATGGCCAGCTTGCAGGAGTCGACGCGGTTGACCTGCCCCATGCCGACGCCGACCGAGGCGCCGTCCTTGGCGAGCAGGATGGCGTTGGACTTGACCGCCCGGCAGGCCTTCCACGCGAAGGCCAGTTCGGCGAGTTCGGCCTCGCCGAGCGCCTCGCCGGTCGCCAGGGTCCAGTTCGCCGGATCGTCGCCGTCCGCCTGGAGACGGTCGGTGACCTGGAGCAGCGCGCCGCCGTCGATGGGCTTGACCTCGACGGGGTTGGACGGGCCGCCGAGGGCCTTGAGCACCCGGATGTTCTTCTTCTTGGCCAGCGCCTCAAGTGCGCCGTCCTCGTAGCCGGGCGCGACGATGACCTCGGTGAAGATCTCCGCGACCTGCTCCGCCAGCTCCTTGCTGACCGGCCGGTTGACGGCGATCACCCCGCCGAACGCGGACATCGGGTCACACGCGTGCGCCTTGCGGTGCGCCTCGGCGACATCCGAACCGACCGCGATTCCGCAGGGGTTGGCGTGCTTGATGATCGCGACACAGGGCTCGGCGTGGTCGTACGCGGCACGGCGCGCGGCGTCCGTGTCGGTGAAGTTGTTGTACGACATCTCCTTGCCGTGCAGCTGCTCGGCCTCGGCGAGACCGCCCGTGCCGTCGACGTAGAGGGCCGCGCCCTGGTGCGGGTTCTCGCCGTAGCGCAGGGTGTTCTTGCGCTCGTAGGTGTGACCGAGGAAGTCGGGGAAGCCGCTGTCGTCGGCGGCCGCGTAGTCGGCTGCGAACCAGCTCGCCACCGCCACGTCGTACGCGGCCGTGTGCTGGAAGGCTTCGGCCGCGAGCCGCTTGCGGGTGGTGAGGTCGAAGCCGCCGTTCTTCACGGCGCCGAGGACGTCGCCGTACCGGGCGGGGCTGGTGACGACGGCCACGGACGGGTGGTTCTTGGCGGCGGCACGGACCATCGAAGGCCCGCCGATGTCGATCTGCTCGACGCACTCGTCGGGCGTCGCGCCCGAGGCGACGGTCTCGCGGAACGGGTAGAGGTTGACGACGACGAGGTCGAACGGCTCGACGCCGAGCTCTTCGAGTTGGCGCCGGTGGTCGGGGAGGCGCAGGTCGGCGAGGATGCCCGCGTGGACCTTCGGGTGCAGGGTCTTGACGCGGCCGTCCAGGCACTCGGGGAAGCCGGTCAGCTCCTCGACCTTGGTGACGGGAACGCCCGCGGCGGCGATCTTCGACGCGGTCGAGCCGGTGGAGACGAGCTCGACACCGGCCTCGTGCAGCCCGCGCGCCAGGTCTTCGAGGCCGGTCTTGTCGTACACGCTGACAAGCGCGCGTCGGATGGCCCGCTTGTTGCTCTCGGCGGTGGCGGTCACTGGATAACTACCTTTCGTCCCTCAATGCGATAGCCGTTGCGGGCGAGCCGCCCCACGACATCGACGAGCAGCCTTCGCTCGACTTCCTTGATGCGCTCGTGCAGAGCGCTCTCGTCGTCCTCGTCCCGGATCTCGACCACGCCCTGAGCGATGATCGGGCCGGTGTCGACGCCGTCGTCGACGAAGTGGACGGTGCATCCGGTGACCCGGGCTCCGTACGCGAGTGCGTCGCGGACACCGTGGGCACCGGGAAAACTGGGCAGCAGGGCCGGGTGCGTGTTGACGAACCGTCCGCCGAACCGTGCGAGGAACTCCTTCCCCACGATCTTCATGAACCCGGCGGAGACCACGAGGTCGGGCTCGTGGGCGGCGGTCGCCTCGGCGAGCGCCGCGTCCCACTCGTCACGGGTGTCGTGGTCCTTGACACGGCTCACGAAGGTCGGCAGCCCGGCCCGCTCAGCTCGCGCGAGCCCCTCGATACCGTCCCGGTCGGCGCCGACGGCCACGATCTCGGCCCCGTACGCCTCTGCCCCCGCCTCCGCGATGGCGTCGAGCAGTGCCTGCAGATTCGTACCTGATCCGGAGACCAGCACGACAAGGCGCTTGGCCACGGGCTTGGCGGCCACGGTGGGGCCCTTTCTCGGGGGAGCGTTTGCGCGGCCGGCACGTCCAGGCTCGTTCCATGCGTTCACACGCACACATTCACGCTTGCACATGCGTATGTACATTCGTACGAATGCATCGCGCCCCGGGATACGGGGAAGCCTACGAAGCGGCCGACCGTCAGCAACGATACCGGCACACCGGGCGGCCCCCACGGGACGGGGGCGTGGCCGGAAGGTAGCGTCTGGGGAGGATCCATCTGGGACCACCGTCCGGCGCGGGGAACGCCTTGCGCACGTGGGGCGTTGATCTGAGGTGGGTACGTGTGGGTCCGGGGCGGTTGTTCCGGGCACGCGTGCTTGGGCTCCGGCCCTGCTGTTACGAAGTCCCGGGACCCCGGTCCCGGGCACTTGCGCACGGGGCACGAGCCCGCCATCACCACCAAGGGGAAGACGCACACCTGATGCCGGACCGCAGTCTCCGACTCCCTCCGCTCCTGCTGCGCGAGCGGCGCCCTTCGCCTGTGCCGCCACGGGAAGGCGGGGACACGCCCGACTCCGGCCCTGCGGGTGAACGGGGCTCGGCCGACGGGAACGGAGTCTCGGGCGGACAGGGCCAGGACACGCCTCCTGCGGGCTCGACCTCTTCGGGTTCAGGCTCCTCGGGTTCAGGCTCCCCTGGCTCGACCTCCTCGGGTTCAGGCTCTTCGGGCTCAAGCTCCCCCGGCTCGACCTCCTCGGGCTCAGCCTCCCCCGGCTCGACCTCTTCGGGTTCAGGCTCCTCGGGTTCAGGCTCCTCGGGTTCAGGCTCCGCGGGCTCAGGCTCCTCGGGCTCAGGCTCTTCGGGCTCAGGCTCTTCGGGCTCAGGCTCTTCGGGCTCAGCCTCCCCCGGCTCGACCTCCTCGGGCTCAAGCTCCTCGGGCTCGACCTCCTCGGGCTCGGACGACAATCCGTTCGCACCGCCACCGGAGGGGACGCCCGACCGGCCGTGGCAACCGCGGCGGCCGGCGAACGGGCAGGGCTCGGAGGGTTCGACGGGCTCGGAGGGTTCGGAGGATTCGGGCGAGCACGGTGAGTCCGGCGGGCCCGCGGGGCCGTCCCCCTGGGGCAGCCAGTGGAGCGACCGCCAGCCCGGACCGTCCAGCGGCCGCGGTTTCGGCGACCGCCCCGGTACGCCGCAGGGGCAAGGCCAGGGTCAAGGCCAGGGTCAAGGCCAGGACAGTCCGGAAGGGCCCGGCAGTGGTCCGGGCACCGGTACGCGCTGGGACCCGACGGACCCGGCCCAGCGCCGCGCACGGTACGCGCTGCTCTCCGGTATGTGGGCCTTCTTCTTCGCCCTCTTCAACTGGCCGTACGTCGCCTTGCTGCTCGGCGCGCTCGCCCTCTACTGGAGCATCAGCGCCCTGCGCGCCAAGCCCCGCACCCCGGACCCGGACAGCCCGGCGCCCGAACAGGCGAACGCCCGCCCCCAGAAGTCCGCCGCGGTGAGTGGCCTGGTCACCGCGTCCCTGGCCATCGCCATGGTCGCCGCCGGCTTCGCCGCCCAGCTCGTCTACAGCGACTACTACGCCTGCACCAACGACGCCCTGACCAACGTCGCAAAGCAGTCCTGCAACGACCTTCTGCCGAAGAATCTGCGGGGGATCCTGGGGACGCAGGGGTAGATGCGGGGCGGATGTGGCGGGCTGGCTGCACAGGGGTGAGCGCCCCATGCTCCCCTTCTCAAACGCCGGAGGGGCTATCTCCAGCCCGTCCGGCGTTTGAGGACGAGGCCGTTCAGGCCGACAGCGGGGGTCTGGGGGCGGCAGCCCCCAGGTACGGGACGGGTAGGGGCGGAGGGGGCGAAAAACTCCACCCTCACCCCGGCTCTCCCCGCTCCCCCGGCTCCCCCGACTCCACAGGAGCGGACGCCTCCTTGAGCGCCGCCCAGCGGGCCTCACGAGCCACGTCCTCGTGCCACGGAGACCCCACGCTGTCGGACGGCAGAAGGTCATACGGCTCGTCAAAGCCGGAGCCCTGGACCTGGACCTGGACCTGGACCTGAGCCTGCGCCTGCGCCTGCGCCGGGCCCTCGGCCTGGTCCAGCACCTCCCCCGGAGACTCCACCACCCCCTCGCCCCGCGAGCTCCGCGAGCCCCACGACGCCAACCACAACCTCGGCACCCGCACCCGAGGCACCCGCTTCACCCGAACCCGCCACCCCCGCACCCCCACCACCACAGGAACCCCCACCCCAACCACCCACACCACCACGGCACCCCCCACCTGCCACCACACCGGCCCGAAATGGGCCAGCCCCGCCACCCCGAGCGCTCCCCCGGCCATCCCGGCCAGCAGCGCAAACACACCCCCGCACAACCCACCCGCGACCACCACACCGCAAACGACCCGCCCCCGGGACCACACCACCGCGCTCCCGCCCCCACTCCCCGGCACCGCCGAAGCCACCACGAACCACGCCACCGTCACCCCCGCGGCCACCGGCACCACCCCGCTCGCCAAGCTCACCCAGCCCGACGGCGCCCCCGCCCCCGGCACCGCGGCCAACAGCGGAAAGGCCGGCAGCAGCGGACCGGGCGCCGCCGAGGACAACGGCCCCGCCACCTGCCCCGCCCCCAGGACCACCCCGGGCCCGAGCCCGTACGACGCCCCCCATACGGCGGCGTTCGGCACCAGCGCCACGCACAACAGCAGTACGGCGAACCGCCCCGACCACACCTCGGTGAGCTGAAGGAAGGAACCGCGGGCCGCGCCCCCGTGCCACACCAACGACACGGCCACGAGCAACGCCCCTCCCCCGACCAGCACCGCCACCCCGGCTCCGGCGGCCCGCGCCACGCCGCCGAGGAAGCGACGACCGTCGGGCGCGAACGCGTGGGCATCGACGTGGCGGCGTACGCCCGTGGGCAGGCCGTCAAGAACCCGGCGCACCCACCCGGGCACGGGCTCACGCGGATGCCCGTACGCCGTCCACACCCCCGCCCCCGCCGCGCCCGCGGCAAGCAGCGGCAGGCATACGGCGGTCCACACCCAGGAGGGCCGCAGCTCCCCGCCCGAGGCGTACAGCGCTGCGGCCCCGCCGACGGACAGATAGCCGGCGACGACACCCGCCCACGCCGTACGGGGCACGGCTTCTGACTCCTCATCAGCCGCGTCACGACCCGCCCGGTGCAGCAACCACACCGGCAGCACGACGAGGAGCAGCGGTGTGACACCCACCGGCATGGGCGTTCCGGAGAGCGTGTCGGTGCGGACGAGTTCGACGCCGTGGGCCAGCAGCCAGAGGGCCGCGGCCACGTGCAGCGCGCCGCCCGGTCCGCTGTCGGGGTACGGGGAGCTGATCCACAGCGCGATGACGAGGACGGCGAACGAGCCCAGTCCGAGCCCCGCCGCGAGGGCACCACCCAGGAGGCTGGCGGCCAGTCCGGGGGGTCGCTCGCGCATCCGGGTGAGCAAGGGCGACAACGACAGCCTGCGGTCGGTCATTTGGGTCACGCCCGTCATGCTCCCAACGACACGCGCTTTCTCGTCGTAACAGGCGAACCTTGGATGTGTCGCTCAATATACGGTTATGTACTTTTTCGTACGAAGGGGCGCGCTGTGGAGTCCGAGCTGACACAGAGCCCCGCGCCCCCGCTGCCATCCCCCAAGGAACGCCGCCGCCTGCGCGAGGCCAAGTCGCTGAGCCAGGCCGACGTTGCGGCCAGATTGGGCGTCACCCGCGAGACGGTGCGCTCGTGGGAATCCGGCCGTACGGCGCCGCGGGGCCGCAAACGGGGAGCGTACGCGAGACTGCTGACCGCGCCGGATCAGGCCACGCCCGCCGACGTCGAGGACGAGGCCGGAACCGGGACCGGGACCGGGACCGGGAGCGACGTGACCACCCGTCAGGAGCCGGTCACCGAGGTCGAAGCCGCACCCGAGCGCGGAGGCGAGAGTCAAGGCGAGAGCGAGAGTGAGAGTGAACCCGACCCCCCGCCTCCCCCGCCCCCTCCCCTGACGCCCCCTCAGGCCTTCGACGCCCTCTACGCGTTCTGCACCCCCGCCCTCGTACGGCAGACCTACCTGCTCACCGGCCGGCGCGAGCTGGCGCGCGAGTCCGTGGAGCGGGCCTTCCAACTGGCCTGGCACCGCTGGCCCGAGGTGGCCGTGGACCGGGATCCGGCCGGGTGGGTGCGCGCAACGGCGTACGAACACGCGCTCTCCCCCTGGCACCGGCTGCGCCCCAGGCACCGGCACCCGGAGGCGCCCCCGGCCGATCCGGCGGACCGCGCGCTGCTCGACGTATTCCTGAAGCTGCCGCCGATGTACCGGCGGACACTGCTGCTGTACGACGGGATCGGCCTCGACCTGCCGGACACCGCGGCCGAGACGGAGGCGAGCACACCCGCGACGGCCAACCGGCTGCTGCACGCGCGTGAGGCCGTCGCCGCGCGGCTGCCGGAGCTGGCCGCGCCCGACGAACTGCACCGGCGGCTGACCGTACTCGCCACCACGGAGCGGCTGCGCGCGGCGAAACCGCGTTCCGTCCGCTACGGCAGCGAACACCGTGCCCGCATCTGGACGCGCGCCGCCATCGCCTTCACGGTGCTGCTCGTCGGCGCCACCTCGCTGACCCTGCACACGGCCGCCGACCACTACGAGCCCCCCATGGCCCCCGGCGCGCAAGTCCGCGGTCTGCCACCCCGCGCCGCCCCGGGCCCGCTCTCCGACGAGCAGCTGGAACTGCACGCCTTCCTCAAGTCCCAGACGGTGAGCGGCCCGGAGAGGCTGGTGCCGGAGACCCGCTGAGAACGGGTTACTGGAGGCCGCTGAGTGCGGGTTGCCGCAGGCCTGCCGGGTGCGGGTTACCGGAGGCCCGGCGACTGCGGGTTACCGGAGGCCCGGCGGGTACGGGTTACCGGAGGCCCGGCGGGTACGGGTTACGGCAGGCCCGGCGAGTACGCGGACGGGCCCGCACCCCGGTGAGGGGGTGCGGGCCCGTCCGTGCGTTCGGCCGGGGAAACTCAGCCGTTGAGGCTGTACCTAATTGCCGAGAATGGCGCGGGCCAGCTTCGCCGTCTCGGTCGGCGTCTTGCCGACCTTGACGCCGGCGGCCTCGAGGGCCTCCTTCTTCGCGGCGGCGGTGCCGGAGGAGCCGGAGACGATGGCGCCGGCGTGGCCCATGGTCTTGCCCTCGGGCGCGGTGAAGCCCGCGACGTAACCGACGACCGGCTTCGTCACGTTCTTCGCGATGTAGTCCGCGGCACGCTCCTCGGCGTCGCCACCGATCTCACCGATCATCACGATCAGGTCGGTGTCGGGGTCGGCCTCGAAGGCAGCCAGAGCGTCGATGTGGGTGGTGCCGATGACGGGGTCGCCACCGATACCCACCGCCGACGAGAAGCCGATGTCACGGAGCTCGTACATCATCTGGTACGTCAGCGTGCCGGACTTCGAGACCAGACCGATGCGGCCCGGCTTCGTGATGTCGCCCGGGATGATGCCGGCGTTCGACTGGCCCGGGGTGATGAGACCGGGGCAGTTCGGGCCGATGATGCGGGTCTTGTTGCCCTTCGACTTCGCGTACGCCCAGAAGGCCGCGGAGTCGTGGACGGCGATGCCCTCGGTGATGACGACCGCGAGGGGGATCTCGGCGTCGATGGCCTCGACGACGGCGGCCTTGGCGAAGGCCGGCGGTACGAAGAGGACGGATACGTTCGCGCCCGTCTTCTCGATCGCCTCGGCGACCGTGCCGAACACCGCGATCTCGGTGCCGTCGATGTCGACCGACGTGCCCGCCTTGCGCGGGTTGACGCCGCCGACGATGTTCGTGCCGTCGGCCAGCATGAGCTTGGTGTGCTTCATGCCCGTGGCACCGGTCATGCCCTGGACGATGACCTTGCTGTCCTTGTTGAGGAAGATAGCCATGGCGGTTGTTTCCCTCGTCCCTTACTTCGCAGCCGCGAGCTCGGCGGCCTTGTCGGCCGCGCCGTCCATGGTGTCCACGCGCTGCACGAGCGGGTGGTTGGCGTCCGACAGGATCTTGCGACCCAGCTCGGCGTTGTTGCCGTCGAGGCGCACGACGAGGGGCTTGGTGACTTCCTCGCCCTTGTCCTTGAGCAGCTGGAGGGCCTGGACGATGCCGTTGGCGACCTCGTCACAGGCGGTGATGCCACCGAAGACGTTGACGAAGACGGACTTGACGTCCGGGTCGCCGAGGATGATCTCCAGGCCGTTCGCCATCACGGCCGCGGACGCGCCGCCGCCGATGTCGAGGAAGTTGGCCGGCTTCACGCCGCCGTGGTTCTCACCGGCGTACGCGACGACGTCGAGGGTCGACATGACCAGACCCGCGCCGTTGCCGATGATGCCGACCTCGCCGTCGAGCTTGACGTAGTTGAGGTTCTTCGCCTTGGCGGCGGCCTCGAGCGGGTTGGCCGACTCCTTGTCCTCGAGCGCGGCGTGGTCCGGCTGGCGGAACTCCGCGTTCTCGTCCAGGGACACCTTGCCGTCGAGAGCGATGACCTTGCCGGAGGCGACCTTGGCCAGCGGGTTGACCTCGACCAGGAGGGCATCCTCCTTGATGAAGGTGTCCCACAGGGTCACGAGGATCTCGGCGACCTGCTCCGCGACCTCGGCCGGGAACTTCGCCTGGGCGACGATCTCGCGGGCCTTCTCGATGCTCACGCCCTCGTTGGCGTCGACCGGGACCTTCGCGAGGGCCTCGGGGTTCTCCTCCGCGACGACCTCGATCTCCACGCCGCCCTGGACGGACGCCATGGCGAGGAAGGTGCGGTTGGTGCGGTCGAGGAGGTACGAGACGTAGTACTCCTCGACGATCTCGGGCGCGGTCTCGGCGATCATCACCTTGTGGACCGTGTGGCCCTTGATGTCCATGCCGAGGATGTCCGTCGCCCGGGCGACGGCCTCGTCCGGGGTGGCGGCGAGCTTGACGCCGCCGGCCTTGCCTCGGCCACCGACCTTCACCTGTGCCTTGATGACGGACTTGCCGCCAAGACGCTCGGTCGCCTCGCGGGCTGCCTCAGGCGTGTCGATGACTTCACCGGCCAGCACCGGTACACCGTGCTTGGCGAAGAGGTCCCTCGCCTGGTACTCGAACAGGTCCACGCGCGTCCGTCCCTATCAGTGATCTCGCCGCTCTGCGGTCTGCTGTCTCCGTGGGCGTGCCGCGAAGGGCAACGTGACGTCCGCTGTCACAAGGGTGGCGCACACGGTGTCCGAGCGCGCGGCATGTCCGTCTCGCAGGTTATCGCCGCCGGACGCGGGTCCCTAAATCGCAGGTCACACCTGAGCGGTGATACCTGTCACAGAGCGGGGCGGGGCAGGGCCTCACCGGGCTGGGGTTTGCCCGGTGAGGCCCTCTGAACAGCCCCGGAGGGGGCGCAGGGCCGTTGGTCCCCACCCCAATGGGGACCAACCGGCCCTTCCACGGACTTCCGCTCCGGACGGGCCGAAGGCTTCGGCCGTCCGGGTTCATCGACCCGCGGAGTCAGTCCCTCCGTACGACGCCTTCGCCGCAGGTCGCCGTAAGCCGCCGTAAGCCGCCGGAAGCCGCCGTACGAGAGGGGAAGGAGGGTGGAGAGCGGAGAGAGGGAGCGCTCCGTCCCCCGGCGGCGGCCGCTGCCTCCACCTGGTGACCGAATCGGAGGGCCCGGACAGCGGGCAGACCTGTACCGCTCGTCATAAACGGGGCTGAGCAGGAGAGGGCTGGCTGTCTAGCCGGGGAAAACGGGAATGTCCCGGTACCTGTCCCGGGCCTCGACCACGGTCACAGCCGCGGAAGCGGACGCGCCGGGCACGAGCCGCAGCGGCATCCGGTGGTGAGCAGTGACGGCATGCGCGTCACCGTGCCGCGACCCGCCGTTGCCGACGGCCGACCGGCGGTCCGGTAAGCCGGTCGGATTGCCGGTCGGATTGCCGGTCGGATTGCTGGTCGGATTGCTGGTCGGATTGCCGAGGGGCACGTGGTGCGCAGGGGGGCTCTTCCGTGCGAAGGGCGCGAAGACGCATCGATCCTCGCACGAGGCTCCCAAGGCCACACAAGCCCCCTCTTACCGAAGGGTGTTCACACCCGGCCGACTCATGCCTGAAGCCACCCTCCCGAATTCACACTCCTGAGATTCACTCTCCACAATTCACTCTCCACAATTCACACTCCACAATTCACACTCCTGGATTCGCGCTCCTGGATTCGCGCTCCTGGATTCGCTCTCCTGGATTCACACTCCTGGATTCACACTCCTGTGACTCTCAACTCCTCACCTGGTGTCCGGTATTGGCAACGGCCGCTTCTCGACAGCCGCCGCCATCACCTCGGGAAACAGATCGGGTGTGCAGGCGAACGCCGGTGCGTCCAGCGCCGCGAGGGCCGCCGCGTGCTCACGGTCGTACGCCGGTGCCCCCTCGTCGGACAGCGCGAGCAGCGTCACGAACTGCACCCCCGACGCCTTCATCGCCGCGACCCGCTTGAGCATCTCGTTCCGTATCCCCCCTTCGTAGAGGTCGCTGATGAGCACGACGACCGTGTCGGCGGGCCGGGTGATCTGCGACTGGCAGTACGCGAGCGCCCTGTTGATGTCCGTACCCCCACCGAGTTGCGTGCCGAAGAGGACATCGACCGGGTCGTCGAGTTGGTCGGTGAGGTCGACGACAGCCGTGTCGAAGACGACGAGCCGGGTGGCGATGGACCGCATGGACGCGAGGACGGCGCCGAAGACGGAGGCATAGACCACGGAGGCCGCCATCGACCCCGACTGGTCGATACAGAGGATGACCTCTTTCTTCACGGACTGCGACGCCCGCCCGTAGCCGATCAGCCGCTCGGGCACGATCGTGCGGTACTCGGGCAGATAGTGCTTCAGGTTCGCCGCGATGGTGCGGTTCCAGTCGATGTCGTGGTGGCGGGGCCTGCTGATCCGGGCGCTGCGGTCGAGGGCGCCGGTGAGCGTGGCCCGCGTACGGGTGGCGAGCCGCTTCTCCAGGTCCTCGACCACCTTCCCTACGACGGCCCGCGCGGTCTCCTTGGTCGTCTCCGGCATCGCCTTGTTGAGGGAGAGGAGGGTGCCCACGAGGTGGACGTCGGCCTCCACCGCCTCCAGCATCTCGGGCTCCAGCAGAAGGGCGGACAGCCCGAGCCTGTCCATGGCGTCCCGCTGCATGATCTGGACGACGGACGACGGGAAGTACGTCCGGATGTCCCCGAGCCAGCGCGCTACGGACGGTGCGGACGCCCCGAGCCCCGCCGAACGGTCCCGCCCCGGCTGCCCCTTGCCCCCTTTCCCGTACAACGCGCCGAGCGCCCCGTCCATCGCGGCATCCTGCCCGGTGAGAGCACATCCGGTGCCGTCAGCCTCGTCGCCCCCCAGCACGAGCCGCCAGCGCCGCAGCCGCTCGCCCGCAGCTCCGGTCGTGTCGGTCACACCGGCCACGCCGGCCACGGCGGTCGCGGCGGTCGCGGCGACCCCGTCGGTCGCGTCCACCGATGCGGTCATCGGGCCACCTCCACAAGGTAGTTGTCGTCACTCACCCGGTCGCCGGCTGAGCCGTCGCCGTCGTCGCCCCCGCCGTCGCCTTCGTCCAGCCCGAGCAGCAGCCGCAGCACCGGCAGTACGGCGTCCGCGCGCTCGGGGTCGAGCTCGGGAGCGAACCCGGGTATCCCGGAGGCCGCGACCGTGGCGCTGCCCCTTGCCCCTGGACCACGCCGGATCAGCTCGCCCAAGGTCCTGCGCACTCCGACCTCGTACGCCGAGAACGTCCGCCGCAGCAGAGGCAGCACATCGGTGAACGCCTCCGCCGGCACCCCGGTCAGCCACGCGTCCACCAGCCCGAGCAGCCGCTCGTCGTGCAGGAGCAGCATTCCGCCCCCGGAGCCACCCCCGACGAACCCCTCGATCCACGCGGCGGCGTCCCCCGGCGTCGTCCCCGGCGACAGCACGAGCCCCATGAGCCGGGCGGCCTCGTCCTGCGCCAACTCGCCCTCGTCCAGCAGCAGTCGTACGGCCCGCCCGCGGATCACCCCTGACACGGTGTCCCGCCCTGCCAGCACCCGAAGCACGGAGTGCCAGCGGCGGCGTATGCCCCCGGATGACGGCCTGCCGTCGAACGAGGGTCTGACGTCGGATGACACGCCTGGGTCACGCGACACGCCAGGGTCAGGCGACACGGCGGCGTCAGGTGACACGGCGGCGTCAGATGACGCGACGCTGCCCGCCCCCGCCAGCAGCCCCACCGCCCCCTGCACCGCGTCCACATGGCGCCGCATCTCCTCGGCGGCGTCGGGGTCGAGAGCCGCGCAGGCCGGCGGGAGTCCTACGAAGATCCGCTCGGCGAGGCCCGCCGCGACATCGTTGAGGGCGTGTGTGTCGGTGCCGCGTACATCGCCGTACCGCAGGGAACGGACCAGTGCGGGCAGCGCCTGGGCGAGGTGTCCGACATCGGCGTCGAGGGCCGCCCGGTCGGCGAGGACTCGCATGACCACGGGCAGTGCGTCCGGGAGTTCGGCGAGGAGACAGCACTCGGCCAGTGCTGTGACGTCGGCCAGGGAGACCGCGCCGATGGCGTCCGCGTCGGCCTTGGCGGTCGCGGCGGACAGCACGGTCGTCCCCCACACCCCGGCCTCGGCGACCCGCACGGACAGCTCGGGCTCCCAGCGCAACCGCCAGGTCTCACGGAAGGTTCCGGTGCTGCCGCGCGACGCGACGGGCTCGCCCCAGCCGATGGCCAGCAGCCGCAGCCGGTGCAGGAGTCTGCTCCGCCCGGCGTCGGTCTCCTTGCGCAGGTCGAGCTCCAACTCCCGCTCCGCCGCCTCCGGTTTGAGCCGCAGACTCCGCTGAAGCCGCGCGAGGTCGCGCTGCAACGGCACCGCAGGCGCGGATTCCGGCACCTCCCCCATCACGTCCCCGACCACGAGCCGGTCCCGCACGAGCGCCAGCGGCACCTCCGAGCCCTCGCACATCACGGCTCGTACGGCATCGGTGGTCTCGGTCAGCCCGGGCAGCGGGCGGCCGCGCATCGCGGCGAGCGTGTCGGCCAGCCGCACCGCCTCGATGACGTGCGCGGACGAGACCATCCGGTCCTCGTCGCGCAACAGCCGGGCGACCTTCGTCATCCAGCGCTCGACCGGGCGGTCGGGGGCGCCGAACAGATGCCCGTACCAACCCGGCGAGTCGATACCCGCCCCGTACCCGCTGACCCGGGAAAGCCGGCGGTGCGTCCACGGAACCCAGGTCATGTCGGCCTTGGCCTTGGGCAGCCCCTTGAGCAACGCCCGGTCGGCGCCGACGGTGGTCCTCTGCCGCAGTGCGGGGACATGCCAGGCCCCGCACACCACGGCCACCTCGTCCCCGAACTCCCGCTGCGCGGAACGCATCTGGAGCCGCATGTGGGCCTCGCGCAGCAGATCCCGCTCGTGCCCACCGACCCCGTACGCCTCGCGCAGCGCCCCCATCGCCTCGCCGAGCGCGGCGAACGGCGCGAACGGATCGCCTCCCGCCCCGCCCCGGTGCTCGACCACGTCCTCCCACCACCGCTCGGGATCGTCATAACCGGCGGTCTCGGCCAGCACGGCGAGGGGGTCGACACGGACGGCTTCCGAGGCGACCTCCTCCCCCTCCTCCGAGGAGTCCTCTTCATGCCCCCAGGCCAGCGTGTGGGTTGCGGGAAGGTCGATGAACCGGGCCGGAACCCCGTGATCCAGCGCCCATCGGATGGCCACCCACTCCGGGGAGAACTCGGCCAGTGGCCAGAAGGCCGAGCGACCGGGCTCGTCCACGACGTGGGCGAGGAGGGCGACCGGGGGACGCATGCCCTGGTCGGCCGCGAGCGGGATGAGATCGTCGGCCTCCGGTGGCCCCTCGATCAGCACGACCCGCGGAGCCGCTGCCTCCAGTGCGGCCCGCACGGCCCGCGCGGACCCCGGCCCGTGATGCCGTACGCCGAGCAGCAGTGGCCCGTAGCCGGGTACCCCTCTCCCGGATGGCGGTCTGTCGACGCCCGTCACAAGATCCCCCTCAGTGTCGACGTGCCCGGCGCTCTCCCCCCGGACTTCGCTCATACGCTCACCTCCCGGCAGGCTCGGTAGAAGTCCTTCCAGCCGTCCCGCTCGCGGACTACCGCTTCCAGGTACTCCTGCCAGATGACGCGGTCGGCCGCCGGGTCGCGGACGACGGCGCCGAGGATGCCGGCGGCGACGTCACTCGCCCGCAGAACGCCGTCGCCGAAGTGGGCTGCCAGCGCAAGCCCGCTGGTGACGACGGAGATCGCCTCGGCGGTGGACAGCGTGCCGCTGGGTGACTTCAGTTTCGTACGCCCGTCGGCCGTGACTCCGTCGCGCAGCTCGCGGAAGACGGTCACGACGCGGCGGATCTCGTCGATGCCGTCGGGCGCTGCGGGCAGGTCGAGGGAGCGGCCGAGCTGGTCGACACGGCGCGAGACGATGTCCACCTCGGCGTCGGCGCTCTCCGGCAGCGGCAGCACCACCGTGTTGAATCGGCGGCGCAGTGCGCTCGACAGCTCGTTGACCCCCCGGTCGCGGTCGTTGGCCGTGGCGATCACGTTGAAGCCGCGGACGGCCTGCACTTCCGAGCCCAACTCCGGTATCGGGAGCGTCTTCTCCGAAAGGATCGTGATGAGTGTGTCCTGCACGTCGGCGGGGATACGGGTCAGCTCCTCGATCCGCGCCGTCATCCCCTCCGCCATGGCGCGCATGACCGGGCTCGGCACCAGGGCGGCCCGGCTCGGCCCGTGTGCGAGCAACTCCGCGTAGTTCCAGCCGTAGCGGATCGCCTCCTCGGGTGTGCCGGCCGTGCCCTGTACCAGCAGCGTGGAGTCGCCGCTGACCGCCGCGGCCAGGTGCTCGGACACCCAGGTCTTCGCGGTGCCGGGCACTCCGAGCAGAAGCAGCGCACGGTCGGTGGCGAGCGTGGTGACAGCAACCTCGACGATGCGGCGCGGTCCCACATATTTGGGTGTGATCACTGTGCCGTCCGGCAGCGTGCCACCTTGCAGATAGGTGGCCACGGCCCACGGCGAGAGCCGCCAGCGGGCCGGGCGGGGCCGGTCGTCCTGCGCGGCCAGCGCGGCGAGTTCGGCCGCGAAGGCGTCCTCGGCGTGCGGCCGCAACACCTCGCCCGCGTTGTGCGGGGCCGCCCCCGCGGGCGGATTGACGGACGTCGACTCACTCGGCTCAACGGACACAGACATGGCTAGGTCCCCCTCCAGCTCGGCCGGTTCGATCGGTTGGTTCGATCGGCCCGGTTCGGACTGGTTCCACCGTGCACCACGCCACTGACAATGCGATCTGACCTGCACAAACGCCCTCGCGAGAGTCGATTGTCAGTGGTGGGACCTACCTTCGATGACATGACTCAGCAGGGGGTGCGCTGGACTGCGGATCAGGTGCTGGCACTGGCGCCTGACGCAGCGTCACGCAAAGCGGGAAGCAAGCTCGGCGCGACCGGGCCGTGGTCGGAGGCAGGCAGTTCTGACGAGGGGACGGTATGGGGACTGTGCGCGGGAAGTGGCAGCAAGCCGTATCAGACGGTCATCGATATCGCGGACTCCACCGGGCTCGCGTACAAGTGCAGTTGCCCCAGCCGCAAGTTCCCGTGCAAGCACGCACTCGGGCTGCTGCTGCTCTGGGCGGGCGAGGAGGGCACGGTGCCGCGGGGGCATGCGCCGGACTGGGCGGAGCAGTGGATAGCCGGGAGACAACAGCGCGCGGCGGGGAGGGCGACGACGACGGGCGGGGAATCTGGGACGGCCTCGTCGGGTGATCCGGAGGGTGCGCGGCGCCGGGCGGAGCGGCGGGCCGAGCGGATCACGGCGGGCGCGGCGGAGTTGGAGCAGCGGCTGGCGGATCTGCTGCGGGGCGGCCTCGCCGGAGCCGAGCAGGCCGGGTACGGGCAGTGGGAGGAGACGGCGGCCCGGATGGTCGACGCGCAGGCACCTGGACTGGCCGCGCGCGTGCGGGAGTTGGGGGCGATCCCGTCGTCCGGGCCGGGCTGGCCGGTGCGGCTCCTGGAGGAGTGCGCGCTGCTGCACCTCCTCGATCAGGGCTGGCTGCGGCGCGAGCGTCTGCCGGACGGTCTTGCCATGACGGTCCGTTCCCGGATCGGGCTGCCCGGTTCGGCGGACGGCCCGCCGGTGCGTGACCACTGGCTGGTCCTGGCGCAGTACGACACGGCGGACAGCCGTCTCACCACACGCAGGATCTGGCTGCACGGATCGGAGTCCGACCGCACTGCGCTGCTCCTCTCCTACGGAGCCGCCGGCCGCGCACCGGAACTGGCTCTGCCCGTCGGGCTGGCCTTCGAGGCGGAGCTTTCCGCCTATGCCGGCGCCGGGCAGCTACGAGCAGCCCTCGGCGAACAGTTCACACCACCGACCCCCACCACCACACGGCCACCGGGAGTCTCCACACCCCAGGCAGCGTCCCGCTACGGCGATGCCCTGCGGGCCGATCCCTGGCTCGACTCCTACCCCGTCACCCTGAACCGGGTCATACCGACCCCGGACGGCGACACAACCGGGATCGCACCCCGCTGGCAACTGGCCGATGCCGACGGTGACCTGGCCCTGCCCATCACCCCGGCACGCCACTCCCTCCCCGGCCTGTGGCGCCTCGCCGCTCTCTCCGGCGGCGCACCCGTCACCGTCTTCGGCGAGTGCGGCCACCACGGCTTCACTCCGCTGACGGCCTGGCCGGAGGGCCCAGGAGAGGCGGTGTCGCTGTGCTGACCACCTCCGTACGGAAAGGATGCCGACGCTCATGAACACGACCTCTGCTCCAGCGGGCGCGCCCGTCGGGGGCTCCTGGGAGGACCTCGTCACGGTGGCGCTGCTCGGAACCGATCGGCGTACGCCTCCAGGGTGCGGGCCGGGACAGGACGCACCGATGGCTTTGCTGGACGCGGCCGCCGTGGAGACCTTGCGGCGGCGGGCCGGGGTGCGGCCGGCGCGGGCAGCGGCCCGACCCGAGCAGGCGGCGCCGGATCCACGCCCGCCCCTGCCACCCGCTGCCGCACACAGACTCACGCTGCTGCTGACGGACCGGCCCGGCACCGGGGGCGGCGGCCGCAGAGGGACGGCACCGGACCTCATGGAACTGCTGCCGCAGTGGCTCGCCCTGGCCAATGCGCGCGGCTTCGCGGCACCCCCGCAAGCCCTGCCCGCTCTCCTGGACGCGGCCCGGGGCCGTACGGATCTACGCCCGGCCGCGCTGACCTTCGCGGGGCCGCGCGCCCTGTGGCTGGCACGGCTGAACCCGGACTGGCGCTTCGCACTGCGCTCCATGCCAGGCGGCGGTACGGCGCTCCCGGGCCCCGCTGAGCCCATGGGTGTCCCCCCGCTCGAAGGGAGCCAAGAGCGGGGGAGCATACAACTGCTCTGGCAGGAAGGTCTGTTCGCCGAGCGGGTCGCGCTGCTCACGGCGATACGGACCCGGCAGCCGGCGGCCGCCCGCGAGCTGCTCACCACGACATGGGCAACCGAGCGGGCCGAGGACCGGCTGATGTTCCTCGACTCACTGCGGTCGAAGCTGGGCGCGGCCGACGAGCCTTTCCTGGAACAGGCACTCGCCGACCGGAGCCGCAACGTACGTGCGACGGCGGCGGAGTTGCTGTCCGCACTGCCGGAATCGGCGCTCGCCGCGCGGATGGCGGCCCGAGCGGGTTCCTGCGTGGCCGTCGACCGCACCCGGGGCACCCCCACCATCGTGGTCGAGGCACCGCACGAGTGCGACCCGGGCATGGAGCGGGACGGTGTGGTGCCGAAGGCTCCCGCCGGGCGAGGTGAACGGTCCTGGTGGCTGGGCCAGTTGGTCGAGGCGGCGCCGCTCGCGACCTGGCCGCGACGACTGGGCGGACGTACGCCGGAGGACATCGTCGCCCTGCCCGTGGCGGACGACTGGCAGGGAGAGCTGCATGCCGCGTGGTGCCGGGCGGCGGTACGGCAGCGGGATCCGGGGTGGTCCAGGGCGCTCCTCGGGGCGCCCTCCGCCCCCGAGGCCGGGGGACCGGGAGCGGTGTCCCTGGCGGAGCGGTCGAAACTCCTCGGTACGTTGGGCTCCGCCGAGCGGGCCGAGTGGGTGGCCGGGTTCATCGGCACGCACGGGTTGTCCGAGGCGTTTCAGTTGCTCGGGATGTGTGCGGTGCCCTGGGCGGGGCAGTTGGGGAGGGCGGTGGTCGACGCGCTCGACATCGCGCGGGACGCGGGGAGTTACCCCTGGAGTTTCAGTGGGGTCATGGGGCTGGCCGAGCGGTGCCTCGACCCCGCGGAGGCCGTACGACTCGAAGCACTCACGGGCGTCCCCGACGAGCCGGAACACGCCGCCCCCGGCGCCGGCAGCTACTGGTCCGAGGCTTTCCAACGCCTCGTCACCACCCTCCGCCTACGCGCCACGATGACCAAGGAACTCACCCCACCCGACCCGACGTAAAGCAGTTCCCTCGCCCCCTCCGCCCCTACCCACCCCGTACCTGGGTCTCCGCCCCAGGCCCCCTTCGCCCCAAGGGCTCGTCCTCAAACGCCGGACAGCCTAGAGATCTCTTCAGCCCCGCCAGGGCTGAAGAGCTCAAGGACCGCCGGGCCGGAGCCGAAAAGCATTGCCGCCGCCCCACGACCCGCAGCCGAACAACGGCGGAAGGGGGCGTGCCGGTACGTCCAAATGCCCGTCGCGTACGCCCGCGTCACCGGACCCCCGCACCGTTGCCCAACGTCTGATCCGTCGGCGACGGGCGGGACGTACCGGCACGCCCCCGACCCACCCACCAGACGGCAAACGCACCGGACGGCACACCCACCGGCACCGAACAGCGCGTACCCACCGGCACACGCACCGAACAGCACCCACCCGCACAAGGCGCCCCCGCCAGCCCTACGCCCCGGCCGGCTGCCGAACATTCGCCCGCACCCAGTCCACGATCGACCCGGTGGTCGCCCCCGGAGTGAAGATCTCCGCGACCCCCTTCTCCTTGAGCGGACCAATGTCCGCCTCGGGAATGATCCCGCCGCCGAAGACCTTGATGTCCTCCGCGTCGCGCTCCTTGAGGAGGTCGATGACGGCCGAGAACAGCGTGTTGTGGGCGCCGGACAGGATCGAGAGACCGATCGCGTCGGCGTCCTCCTGGATCGCGGTGTCGACGATCTGCTCGGGAGTCTGATGGAGCCCGGTATAGATGACCTCCATACCGGCGTCACGCAGCGCACGCGCGATCACCTTGGCCCCTCGATCGTGGCCGTCGAGCCCCGGCTTGGCCACCACCACGCGGATCGGACCGGCTGCCACACCCATCACTGCCTCCATGAACCGACTACGCCAACCTGCACTAACACACACCGACAGATATCGCACATTCCGTCGCTCGACGCACCATGCGCGCACCACCAGACACACACCACACACGCGCCACGCACACACTCGCGCGCGCCTACGGCACAGGCCTCCGCACCACACCCAGCCCGACGAAGTGAACGAACGTTATCCCCAGCATCCCGCAACCGGCAGTTTCGCGGTGGATACCGAGGGGGAAATCACACGGTGGGACAAGTTCGCCGCGCACCGCTCCGGGTTCCTGCGGCACAGGCACCGCATGGACCCGCGGCGCATGGACCACAGCCGGAGCCTGCGCAAGGAGAGCCGCTATCAGGTGGCCGCACCACGGCGTCGTCAGCGGGACACCGCAGTGGTGGGGCACATCGGCGATGGCACGACAGCGGGGAGCCAGACCCGTACGAGGACGACGAGGACCGAGGGGCCGCCGCATACCGGAGGAGCCCACCGTCGCACAGTCGGCGACGACAGGAACCCGCGTCACCCCCGACGGAACGGACCCCGTCGCGTCGACCGGCGCCCCACGCGCCACAGACGTACCGTCGCGACACCACCGACACCGGCCGAACGACCGCCGAGCCGGGCCGATCCCGGCCCGGCGTCGACCGGGGATCGGTCCGGCTCGACCCGGCAAGCAGCCGACGTCGACCGAGCCACCACCGGCATACGCGACTCTCCACGAGTGCACACGGGGGACAGAGCCGTCCTCCGCGTGCCGACAGGAGGTCGGCCATGAAGGTCACCAGGGCAGCGTTGCCCTTTCTTCCCCTCTGCCAGCGCCTTTTTCCGAGCAAGCTGGCAGGACTCTCGATGGTTCTCCTGAAGGCGACAGCCCTGGAGATCGCGATCCTCGCCGGACACCTCCTCCTCTACCCGTCGGGGATGGCCCAGGAGCGCCGCGCCACTCCCGCGCTCCCCTCACCGGACACCACGAGACTGCCCACGGAGGCCAAGCCCCCGGTCGTCCTCCTGCACGGCTTCATCGACAACCGCTCGGTCTTCGTCCTGTTGCGCCGCAACCTCGCCCAACACGGCAGGCAGCACATCGAGTCGCTCAACTACTCGCCGCTGACATGCGACATCCGCCCCGCCGCGGAGCTGCTCGGCCGGCACATAGAGGAGATCTGCGAGCGCACGGGCCAGGACCGCGTGGACATCGTCGGGCACAGCCTCGGCGGACTGATCGCGCGTTACTACGTGCAGCGCCTCGGCGGTGACACGCACGTACGCACCCTCGTCACGCTCGGCACACCGCACTCGGGCACCCGCGTGGCCCCGTTGATGAACGCACACCCGATCGTCCGTCAGATGCGCCCGGGCTCCGAGGTGATCGAGGAACTGCGCAGGCCCGCGCCGGGCTGCCGTACGCGTTTCGTGAGCTTCTGGAGCGACCTCGACCAGCTGATGGACCCCTTGGAGACGGCCTGCGTCGATCACCCGGACCTGCTCGCGCAGAACGTACGGGTGAGCGGTGTCGGGCATCTCGCCCTGCCCGTGCATCCCGCCGTCGCGACGGGTATACGGCAGGCGTTGGACACCGAGGAACCGACAGCCCAGGTCGCCGTCCAGAGCGGTGGCGGTCTCACAGTCGCCTGACGAGGGCGTGACAGTCACCCCGTAGAGCGAGACGAGAGTGAGCCGAGCGCGAGACCAGAGCGAGCCGCGCGCGAGCAAAGAGGCGCCGACAGTCGGCGAGAGCGGCCTGACAGCAACCAGACAGCCGTCCACAATCGAACGTCGATCGAACGCCAGGCCAAAGCCGTGCCCACAGTTCCCCGAAACACCGCCGAATGCCCGTTTCCTACGAGGGGGAAACCTGCGGAAGATTGTCGCGCCCGCGTACTGCCGGGTACAGTCACCGCACTGCTCTGCCAGCCCCTGTTGTCGGCGAAAGAGAAGTTGGTGAACGACCGTCCTCCGTCGGGGATTGCTACTCCCCCGGCCCCGGCTTCCGATGTCGCTTCGACGCCTTACGCGTCGTACGGCGGGCAGGAAGCCCAGTACGGCGACTTCACCACGTACGACAGTTACCCCGCCACCGGTTGTGAAACGGGCTCCAACGCCACCTATGCGACCGGGCACTTCGAAACGCCGGCCTTCGAGACGACGAGCTTCGCGACCGACCCCCTCTTCGGCAACATGCCGGGCGACGGCACGGGTTCGTACGACGCCACGCAGTGGAGCACCGACGGCCACCAGACACTGGGCACCGGCAGCCACCAGACGCTGAACTACGACCCGTACGCGGCGCAGCACCAGGCCGCCTACGACAGCGGCAGCTACGAAACGACGACGTGGGCGGCCGGTTACCAGCAGCTCGCCGACGTTCCCGCGCAGCACCCCAACCCGGACACCTCGGGCCAGTGGGACGCGAACGCCTGGCTCCACCCCGAGCAGTCGGCCGACCTGACCCAGCAGTGGAGCGCACCCACCCAGGAAACGGGCGCGTACGACGCCACGCAGTGGAACTCCGCCGGTGGCCAGGACGCGTACGAACACGAACACGCTCAGCACGAGCCCTACGAGCGTCAGCCCGAGCCCGAACCCCTCGACCAGCAGGCGACCACGACCTTCGAGCAGGTCCGGTACGAGCAACCCGCCGCCACGGAGGACGAGTTCGAGAGGCCGACCGACAGGCGCGACGAGGGTGACGAGCCCGAGGTGCCGCTACTGCTCGACGACATGGAAGAAGTGACCCCGGCCCCGCGATCCGTGTCGCGGTCCGCCGCCCGCTCCCGTCGCCGTAGCCCCGCGAAGCGTTCCGCGCTGCTGACCGTGGCCGTTCCCTCGGCCTGTGTGATGGGCGTGGCGGGGATCGCCGCCGCTTCGGTGGTGAGCGTCGACGGGAACGAGACCAAAGAAACGACGCTCAGCGCGTCCGACGCGACCGCGGTGAAGCCGTCCGCCGCGAACAACAAGCTGGACACTCAGCTTCAGAGTCTCTCCGCGGGCGCGGACGACTTCGCCGACCGGGCGAGCCGCACGCAGGAACGTATCGACCTCGAGGCCGAGCAGGAGGCCGAGCGGAAGAAGGCGGCGGAGGCGGCTGCGACCAAGGAGCGGCTGCGTCCGAAGTTCGCGCTGCCGGTGGCGCAGCACGGGCTCAGTGCCTACTTCGGCCAGGCGGGCGTCAACTGGATGTCGATCCACACCGGCATCGACTTCCCGGTGCCGTACGGTACGACGGTGATGGCCGCGACCGACGGCACCGTCCGGACGCAGTGGAACAGCGCGTACGGCAACATGATGATCGTGACCGCGATGGACGGCACGGAGACGTGGTACTGCCACCTCTCCAGCTATCAGGTCGCGTCCGGTACGACCGTGAAGGCCGGCGACCCGATCGCGAACTCCGGGAACTCCGGCAACTCCACCGGCCCGCACCTGCACTTCGAGGTCCGCCCGGCAGGCGGCTCGGCGATCGACCCTCTGCCATGGCTACGCAGCCACGGCCTGGACCCGACGTAACCACCAGGTCCCCCACCCGGCCCGGAGCCGTCGTAACCACGGGATCCCCACCCGGCCCGGACCCGGCGAAACCACCAGATCCCCACCCGGCCCGGAGCCGTCGTAACCACGGGATCCCCACCCGGCCCGGACCCG
>NZ_JBHXMF010000012.1:0-41457 GCF_042721055.1 Streptomyces sp. NPDC058470 | reverse complement strand
CGGCGAAACCACCAGATCCCCACCCGGCCCGGACCTGGCGCAAGACGTAACCGCCGGACCCCAACCCGCGGCCCGCGCCCTCGCCCCTCCCCCGCACCCCCGCCGGCATACCCCCGCCGACGTGCCTACAGCTTCTCCACCGGCGCGTACCGCAGCAGCAACCGCTTCGGCTTCGGCTCCCCGAAGTCGACCGTCGCCTCGGCGTTCGCGCCCGTCCCCTTCACCTCGACGACCGTGCCCAGGCCGAACTGGTCGTGCGTGACCCGGTCGCCGACCGCCAGCGACACCACCGGCTTCTCCGCGATACCGCGTCGCGTCGCGAACCCGGAGGCACCCGAGGCCGCGGACCGCGAACGCGAGGCCGAGAGAGACGACGACAGTGAAGCGGTCACGCCCGACACGGGGCTCGACGAGGCGGGGCCCATCGCACCCGTGCGCTTCCACTCCAGGTGGGCCTCCGGGATCTCCTCCAGGAAGCGGGACGGCGGGTTGTACGAGGGCTGCCCCCACGCACTGCGCAGGGACGACCGCGTCAGATACAGCCGTTCCCGCGCGCGCGTGATGCCGACGTACGCAAGGCGCCGCTCCTCCTCCAGCTCCTTGACCTGACCCAGCGCGCGCATGTGCGGGAAGACGCCGTCCTCCATGCCCGTGAGGAACACCACGGGAAACTCAAGGCCCTTGGCGGTGTGCAGGGTCATGAGGGTGATGACGCCGTTGCCGTCCTCCTCGTCGGGGATCTGGTCGGAGTCGGCGACGAGCGCGACCCGCTCAAGGAAGGCAGCGAGGCCGGTCGGGGTCTCGCCCTCACCGGTCTCCTGCTCGAACTCCAGGGCGACGGCGGCGAGTTCCTGAAGGTTCTCGATCCGGGTCTCGTCCTGTGGGTCGGTGGACGCCTGCAACTCGGCGAGGTAGCCGGTGCGTTCGAGTACGGCCTCCAGGACGGTGGCCGGGCCCGCGCCCGACTCCACGATCGTCCGCAGGTCCTCCATCAGCGTGTTGAACCGCTTGACCGCGTTCGTGGAGCGGGCCGCCATTCCGTAGGCCTCGTCCACGCGTCGCAGCGCCTGCGGGAAACTGATCTTCTCGCGCTGCGAGAGGGCGTCGATCATCGCCTCGGCGCGGTCACCGATACCGCGCTTGGGGACGTTGAGAATCCGGCGCATGGGAACGGAGTCCTCCGGGTTCGACAGCACCCGCAGATAGGCGAGGACGTCCCGGACCTCCTTGCGCTCGTAGAAGCGGACGCCGCCGACGACCTTGTAGGGCAGGCCGACGCGGATGAAGACCTCTTCGAAGACACGGGACTGGGCGTTCGTACGGTAGAAGACCGCGACATCGCCCGCCTTGGCGTCGCCCGCGTCGGTGAGACGGTCTATTTCGTCGGCGACGAACTGGGCCTCGTCGTGCTCGGTGTCGGCGACGTAGCCGGTGATGTTCGAACCCGCGCCCGCGTTCGTCCACAGGTTCTTGGGGCGGCGGGACTCGTTGCGCTCGATGACCGCGTTGGCCGCGCTGAGGATCGTCTGGGTGGAGCGGTAGTTCTGCTCCAGGAGGATCGTCGTCGCGTTCGGGTAGTCCTCCTCGAACTGGAGGATGTTGCGGATGGTGGCGCCGCGGAAGGCGTAGATCGACTGGTCGGCGTCGCCCACGACGCACAGCTCGGCGGGCGGCAGGTCGTGCGGGGTGGGCGGGACGTCCACGGGGTGCCCGGAGGTGCCGACGAGTTCGCGCACCAGGGCGTACTGCGCGTGGTTGGTGTCCTGGTACTCGTCCACCAGGACGTGCCGGAAGCGACGGTGGTAGTGCTCGGCGACGTCCGGGAAGGCGCGCAGCAGGTTGACCGTCGTCATGATCAGGTCGTCGAAGTCGAGCGCGTTGGCCTCACGCAGCCGCGACTGGTACATCGCGTAGGCCTGGGCGAGGGTCTTCTCGAAACCGTCGGTGGCCTGGGCGGCGAAGTCCTCCTCGTCGATCAGCTCGTTCTTCAGGTTCGAGATCTTGGCGCTGAAGGACTTCGGCGGGAAACGCTTCGGATCGAGGTCCAGGTCACGGCAGACCAGGGCCATGAGCCGCTTGCTGTCGGCGGCGTCGTAGATCGAGAACGACGAGGTGAAACCGAGCCTCTTGCTCTCGCGGCGCAGGATCCGCACGCACGCGCTGTGGAAGGTCATCACCCACATGGCGTTGGCGCGCGGGCCGACGAGGTGCTCGACGCGCTCCTTCATCTCGCCCGCGGCCTTGTTGGTGAAGGTGATCGCGAGGATCTGGCCGGGGTGGACCTGGCGCTCGCCCAGCAGATAGGCGATCCGGTGCGTGAGCACGCGGGTCTTGCCGGAGCCCGCACCGGCCACGATGAGCAGAGGGGAGCCGGAGTGCGCCACGGCCGCCCGCTGGTTCTCGTTCAGCCCGTCCAGGAGCGCGGCCGCGTCCACGACGGGGCGCGGGGCGCCGTCGCGGTAGTACGCGTCGCGGCTCGGCGGCACGTCGAAGCGGCCGCCGAACAGGTCGTCCGGAAGCGGCTCGGCCGTCCCGTCCTCGGGCGGCGGGGGCTCTTCCTCATGCGCCGCCGAGGGCTTGAGGTCCGCCAGGAAGCTGTCATCAAAGAGGCTGCTCATCGCTCTCCGAGTCTAGGCGGCCCCACTGACACCCCGCCGCCACCCCGAAAACTCGACCGGAACTCGTGACGGTACTCAGCGGCCGAGGGGCCCTCCAGGCCCGACGGCCCTCCGGAACCGCACCGTCACAGCCTGCGACCAGCCAGGCCCAAACGCACGCCTTCCCCGCCGTACGCCCTCCCGTCGTACGAATTCCAGCCCGTACACCTTCCCGCCCGTGCACATTCCAGCCGTACGAGTTCACGGCGACGCCCGCCGGGGCAGCACCCCGCCGCGACCGCCCGAAAGAGAGCGAGGACATCGCCCTCCGCGCAACTCACCCGATACCCCGCCGAATTGACGAGGGGTGACGAACCTCATGACTATGGTCACGAAAATGTATCGGGCATTTCGAACATCAACCTTCACAGAAGCCGCACGAGTTGGCTAGCGTGCTGATCAGGCCGCCCGACCCCCACCGGCGAACGTCGCCGGGCCGCGGTGGCCTCCGCCGAATTCGGTGCGCCCTCGTGGCAGCCGGAACCGGGGACCCACCGAACTTGGGGTGAATCGGTCCAACTGCCTTGTCGGGCAGAGACCGTAGGGCAACCCTTCCGAACCACCCGCCCGAACCCGACAGCTAACCCGGTAGGCGGATGATGGAAGGAGTCGCCTCCCTTGGCGTCGCAACGCAAATGGTTCCCGGGTTCGCGCGTGGCGGGCACGGCCCCCGTTCTCGCCACGGCGGCCCTCACTTCGGTGGCCCTGCTCTCCCAGACGGCGAACGCCGCGCCCTCCGAAGAGTCCGAGCCGAGCCTCGAAGAGGTCGAGAAGAAGGTCGACGACCTCTACCGGCAGGCCGAATCGGCCACCGACAAGTACAACGCGGCCAAGGAGAAGACCACCAAGCAGCGCAAGAAGGTCGACACCCTCCTCGACGACGTCGCCCAGCGCACGGAGAAGCTCAACACCGCGCGTGAGGAGCTGGGCTCGGTCGCCGCGACGCAGTACCGCACCGGGGCCGCGACCCCCGACGCCGGCTCTCTCCTGCTGGCGGACAATCCGCAGGACTACTTCGACCAGACCCAGCTGATGAGCCGTCTGACCGAACGCCGGAAGGCGGCTGTCGACGACTACGTCACGGAGCAGGCCGCCGCCACCGAGACGCGTACGGAGGCCTCCCAGAGCCTGGAGACGCTGACCACCTCGCAGAACGCCCTGCAGGCGTCCAAGACCGATGTCCAGCAGAAGCTCGCCAAGGCGCGCGAGCTGCTCTCGCAGCTGACCGTCGAGGAGAAGGCGCGGCTCGCCGCGATCGAGGAGGAACAGCGCAGGGCGGCCGAGCGCGAGGCGGCGGAGCTGGCGCAGCAGCAGGCAGCCGCCGCGGCACAGGCGGCCCAGGAGTCGTCGTCGAGCGCGACGACCGGCACCTCCTCCGGCTCGGCCACCACCGCCGACGCCGCGTACGCGACGAAGGCCGCCAAGGCCCTCTCGTACGCCCGCGGCCAGGTCGGCAAGCCGTACGTCTGGGGCGCCACCGGCCCCGGCTCGTATGACTGCTCGGGCCTCACCCAGGCCGCCTGGAGGGCCGCCGACGTCACCCTCCCGCGCGTCACCTACGACCAGGTGACCGCCGGCACGACCGTCTCCCTCTCCGAAGCCCAGCCCGGCGACCTGGTCTTCTTCTACGGCGACGTCAGCCACGTCGGCCTCTACATGGGCAACGGCATGATGATCCACGCCCCGAAGCCGGGCGCGTACGTCCGCGAGGAGTCGATCTTCTACGACGGCGAGTCGGCCATCCACAGCGTGGTACGGCCCGCGTAATCCATCGCCCGCGCGACACCTTCCGCAGGGCACGCACGCGCGTGGAGCACGTTTTCGTGTTCCACGCGTGCGTGCCCCGCGTTTTCCTCTCCCCCGCGCGCGTGCCCCGCGGGCAACCCACCCGAAGATCCTTAGCATCGGGCCCATGCCAGCCATCTCCCAGCCCCGCACCTGGTGGGCCGAGTGGCCGCCGGCCGCCGGCGCCGCCGTCATGGCGACCGGCACCATCTCGCTCGGGTTGCATCTGACCGGCTACGAGACGCTGTCCCGTGCCGCACTGGCCCTGGCGTCCGTCGCCTGGCTCGCGCTCGCCGCGGACTTCGTCGTACGGCTGGTACGGGACCGGTCGCGCTGGGCGACGGAGGCGAGCACGCCCCCCGCGCTCACCGCCGTCGCGGCGACGACGGTCCTCGGCATGCGGCTGTCCGCGCTGGGGTGGCAGGAGGTCGCCGAGGCCCTGCTGGCGCTGTCGGCCGTGCTGTGGCCGGCGCTGCTCCTCGTCGTCGTACGGCACTGGAGTCGTCGTATGCCGGGCGAGGTGTTCCTCGTGTGCGTGGCCACGCAGGGGCTCTCCGTGCTGGGCGCCACGCTCGCCGCGGCCATGGGCGCGAACTGGCTCGCGCATGCCGCGCTGGTGCTGTTCTGGCTCGGGATCGTGCTCTACGGAGTGGCGTTCGCGCGCTTCGACATCAGGGAGGTGGTGACGGGCGCCGGGGACCACTGGATCGCGGGCGGCGCGCTCGCCGTCTCGGCGCTGACCGGGGCCAGGCTCGTCGCGGCACACAACGTCGACGCGTACCTGTGGAACGGCGACGACAACGGCGTCCTGCGCGCCGTCACCACCGCCCTGCTCGTCCTCGGCCTCGCCTGGTCCTGCGTCCTGGCCGCCGCGGAACTGGCCCGGCCACGCCTTCGCTACGACGTGCGGCGCTGGGCGACCGTGTTCCCCCTGGGGATGGCGGCGGTGGCGACCCTGGCGGTCTCGAACGCCCTCGACGTCTCGTGGACCGAGGGGCTGGGAGAGGTACTGCTGTGGATCGCGGTGGCCGGCTGGCTGGCGGTGTCGGTCGGGGCCGTCAGATCCGCAGCACCGCGCTGAATCAGGTCCACAACACCGCGATGAAGATGTTCGCCGTCGTCAGCAGTCCGACGAGCCCGAAGAGCCCCTTCTCCACCTTCTCGTCGTCGCGCTTCACATAGACGAGCCCCAGGATCACGATCAGCAGCGTCAGCTTCACGCCGATCTTGATGTTGTTGACCGGCTGGTCGTCCGCCTGGTTGAGGCCGACCAGCACGACGCCCGTGACCAGCATGGTCAGCGCGCCGTGCAGCATCGCGGGGACGAAACGGGCCGTGCCCCGGCCCATCGCCTTCATCTGGGTGAGGAAGCCACCGAGGAGCGAGGCGATACCGATGATGTGCAGGCCGACGAAGAGATGGATGAGTACGTCCATGAGGCCGGAGCCTATGCGTACACCCCGGTCCCTCTTGTCACCGGCCCACCCCGTGTAACCCATAGCACCGGTGCACGCCCGGTTGTCCCGGATTCGCCGCATCGGTCATCACAGTCGGTGAAGTCGACGTCAGCGCATGGGTTTTACAGCCATTTGTGATCATCGAGTGATCCAGTGGCGTCAATTGCGTACATGGCGTTACCAAGCCCTCACGCTCAGGTTTAGCGTCCTCCACCAGGTGCCCGGCTCCCCGTCGCCGCCCTGGCCAGGGGCGGCAACCGGACACCTCGCCGAGAAGGTCCGGCGGCGGCCCGCTCCCCCTGTGTGGGCCGCCGCCGGACGCGTAACCGCTGACCGCCCGGGCTTTTGCTCCGGTGGCCGTACGGAAGGATGTGGGCCCTCGTGGCAGCGCACCGCAAGCCCAAGCAGCGCCCGCTCGGCGGAAGCAAGGCCCGCACAGCCGCGACGATCGCCCTCGCGGGCGCGGCGACGGCCACCGCCTTCGACGGGACGGGGTACGCCGAGCCCCAGCTGTCGACGGCACAGGTGAAGGCCAAGGTCGACAGCTTGTACGAGGAGGCGGAGGTCGCCACCGAGAAGTACAACGGCGCCAAGGAGAAGGCCGGCAAGGCGGCGGAGCGGCTCGGCATACTCCAGGACGAGGCGGCACGCAAGGAGGACCACCTCAACTCGGCGCGCGACGCGCTGGGTTCGATCGCCGCCTCGCAGTACCGCAACGGCGGCCTCGACCCCGCGCTGCAGCTCGCGCTCTCCGACGATCCCGACCAGTACCTGGAAGGTGCCGCGTTCGCCGAACGGGCGGGCAGCAGGCAGGCGGCTGCCGTGGATCGCGTACGTCAACAGCTGAGGGAGATCGCGCAGTTGCGCGGGGCAGCGCACGTCGAGCTGTCCTCGCTCACGTCGCGGCAGGCCGAGCTGAAGCGGCACAAGAAGACGGTCACCGGGAAACTCGACGCGGCACGACAGCTGTTGGGCCGCCTGAGCGACGAAGAGCGCGCCCGGCTCGGGGAAACCGGCGACTCGAGCGACCGCGCCACACGCTCCTCAGCTCGTGACCTGACCAGCCCTGCGGCCCCGGCCGGTTCCGTCGCCGCCCCCAACTCCCGTGCGGCAGCCGCCGTCTCGTACGCCTACGGGAAGCTCGGCAGCCCCTACGTCTGGGGCGCCACCGGACCCGACGCCTTCGACTGCTCCGGCCTCTCCCAGGCCGCGTACCGCGCCGCAGGCATCGCGCTCCCCCGGACGACCTACGCCCAGATCAACGCCGGCCGCCGCGTCGCACGCTCCGAGCTCCTCCCGGGCGACCTGGTCTTCTTCTACTCGGGCATCAGCCATGTGGGCATCTACGTGGGCAACGGCCAGATGATCCACGCCCCCAACCCGAGCGCGCCGGTACGACTGGCTCCGGTCGACCAGATGCCGTTCGCGGGGGCTGCCCGGGTGGCGTGAGGGGGTACGAGGCACGGTCTCAGCGGACTTCCTGCAACGCGTCGCCGACTGCTGCCACGCCCTCGATGATGGCGGGCGCGGAGGATGCGGCGTAGCCGAGGAGCACGCCGGGCGGACCTGCGCGTTGTCGGTGCCAGGACAGTGGGTGAACCTTCACGCCACGGACCAGCGTGGCCGCCGCAAGGTCCGTGTCCAGGAACCGCGCCCCGTCGAATTCCCGCCCCTCGAAGGTGATCAGGAGGTGGAGACCCGCCGCGGCGCCGTGGACGACAGCGCCCGGCAGCCGGTCCCGGATCGCCGCGATCATGGCATCGCGGCGGCGGCGATGACGGCGGCGCAACAGCCTTAGATGCCGCTCCAGTTCGCCCGACTCCATGAGCCGGGCGAGTACGAGTTGGGGCAGGGCGGGGTTGCCGAGGTCGGCGAAGCGTTTCGCGGCGATCAGCGCGTCCCGGTAGCGGAGCGGCGGGAGCACCCATCCCGTACGCAGGGCGGGAGCCAGCAGCTTGGACACGCTGCCCGCGTAGCCGACCTGCTCCGGCAGCATCGACCGCAGCGCGGGCACGGGCGGCCGATCGTAACGGTGCTCGGCGTCGTAGTCGTCCTCCACTATCAGCCCGCCGTCCTCGGCCCATTGCATCAGCTCCCGGCGCCGTGCGCCCCCGAGCACCACCCCGGTTGGGAACTGGTGCGCCGGAGTAAGCAACACAGCGCCGTATGCACTCAGTTCGTCCACCCGGATGCCCTCGGCGTCGACGGACACAGGCGGCGTACGGAGCCCTTGCCGTTGCAGATGCTGCCGGACCCCGAGCGAGCCGGGGTCCTCCACCGCGATCTCCTCCACGCCGTCCTCGCGCAACACCTGCCCGAGCAGCGTCAGCGCCTGCGCGGTCCCCGCGACGACGATCACCTCGTCCGGCTCGGCCCTGATCCCCCGGTTCCGTGCCAGCCAGTGCGCCACGGCTCGCCGCAACTCCGGGGTCCCGCACGGATCCCCGTAACCGAACCCCGAAGCGGACAGCCCCCCGAACACCTCCCGCTCAGCACGCAGCCAGGCCGCCCGGGGGAAGGCCGTGAGGTCGGGGACGCCGGGCGAGAGGTCGATACGGGCGGGGGCGGAGCGGATCAGGTCGAAGATGTCGTCGCCTGGAACGTCGGCGAACAGGCGCCGCCGACCCCGCTGTTGAGGTGCGAAGGTCGACCGTGACGTGTCGGCGGGCGCCGCCACGACCACCGTCCCGTTCCGGCCCCGGCCCTCCACACGCCCGTCCTCGGACAGCCGCTGGTACGCCTCCGTCACCACCCCGCGCGAGACACGGAGCTCGGCGGCAAGGACCCGCGTCGCCGGGAGCCGGCTCCCGAGAGGCAGCCGTCCGTCGGAGATCGCCCGCCGCAACTGCCCCGCCAGCCAGTCGGCACGACCACGGAACGGGGCCTGACCGATGTCGAGTTGGAGAAAGTCCGACCCGGACGCCTCGGTGATTATGGACCTGTCTTCAGGATCTCCATTGGACCTGTTCACCGAGCCATTGTCAGACGAGGCTCGACCCATGACCACACCTACCGACTACGTACACGGCTACTCCACCCACGAGACCCGCCGCCTCGGCGACCAGGCCGACACCCTGGCGGCCCTGCTGCACTCGGGCACGGTGTACCCCGCGGGCAGCAGGGTCCTCGAGGTCGGTTGCGGTGTAGGTGCACAGACGGTGCACCTGTTGGCGGCGAGCCCGGAGGCGCACTTCACGGCGGTCGACATCTCGGCCGATTCCCTCGCCCAGGCGCGCACCCACGTAACGGAGTACGCCCCCGACGCACACGTCTCGTGGCACCAGGCGAATCTCTTCGAACTACCCTTCCCAGAAGCTGAGTTCGACCACGTCTTCGTCTGCTTCGTCCTGGAGCACCTGACCGCCCCACGCCGGGCTCTCACCGCGCTGCGCCGCGTGCTGCGCCCCGGCGGCACTCTCACCGTCATCGAGGGCGACCACGGCTCGACGTTCTTCCACCCCCACAGCGCATACGCCCACGCAACAATCGACTGCCAGGTCCAGCTCCAGGCCACGGCAGGCGGCAACGCCCTGATCGGCCGCCAGCTACATCCGCTCGTCACCGCCGCCGGCTACGAGGAGGTGGTGGTCCGGCCCCATACGGTCTACGCGGACCGCTCCCGCCCCGCCCTGGTGAACGGCTTCACCCGCAACACCTTCATCACCATGGTCGAGTCGATACGCGAGGACGCCCTCGCCGCAGGGCTGATGAACTCGTCGGACTGGGACCGTGGCATCGCGGACCTGCACCGCACGGCCACCGCCGAGGGCACGTTCCACTACACGTTCTTCAAAGCCCTCGCCGTGAACCGGCCATCCAGATAGTCAGCCCTGTTCAGCGGCCTGCCCCAGCCACAGTCGTCGGCCCAGGTCGTCGAGTTCCTCTCTTCTTGCCTCACACTCGGGGATGGCGCGCTTGAGGAGAACCCAATAGTCGGGGCCGTGTCCGGACACCTCGATGTGCGCCAGCTCGTGAGCGATCACGTAGTCGACAAGGTGGGCAGGCAACTGGAAGACAGCCCAGTGAAGGGCCATCTTCCCGACTTCTCCCTCGCCCGGCCGGTAGGTTCCCCACCGATTCCCGACGTCCCGAACCGTCACTGCGGGTTCGGGGACTGCCGCCACAGCTCGAAACAGGGGTGGGAGTAGGCGACATGCAACTCCGCCTTCCGCGCCCGCGCGAAAGCGGTCGGAATGTCCTCGTGCCTGTCCCGGTCGAAGAGGCACCACAACCCCTCGCCCTGCGGCACTACGAAGGACAGCTCTTGCTCGTCGCGCAGCGATCTCACGTTCGCCACGCGGCACCGCAGCAGCATGCCGTCCTCCTCTCGTCGCGCACAGGGTTTCCGCGTGATCGCTCACACGCCTACCGGAGAGTCGCGTCAGGCCGCGGCCCCCCGGGTCACACCAGCCGCCGAGCAGTCGCCCACCGGGTCAGCTCATGCCGGTTCGACAGCTGGAGCTTCCTCAGCACCGCGGACACATGGGACTCGACCGTCTTGACGGAGATGAACAGCTGCTTGGCGATCTCCTTGTACGCATAGCCGCGGGCGATGAGGCGCAGGACCTCGCGCTCGCGCTGGGTGAGACGGTCGAGGTCCTCGTCCACCGGCGGGGCGTCGGTCGAGGCGAACGCGTCGAGGACGAACCCTGCCAGGCGCGGCGAGAAGACCGCGTCTCCGTCCTGGACACGGAAGATGGACTCCACGAGGTCCGTACCGGTGATCGTCTTGGTGACATAGCCCCGGGCGCCGCCACGGATCACGCCGATGACGTCCTCCGCGGCGTCCGACACGGACAGCGCCAGGAAGCGGACCGGCTGCTGGGCGTCGCCCATCAACGGGGCGCAACGGCGCAGCACTTCGACACCACCGCCGCCCGGCAGGTGCACGTCCAGCAGCACGACCTCGGGCCGCGTGGCCGTGATGACCGTGACCGCCTGGTCGACGTCCGCGGCCTCGCCGACGACCTCGACGCCGGTCCGCTCGGTCTCCCCGATCTCGGCCTGAACTCCCGTACGGAACATGCGGTGGTCGTCGACGAGCACGACCCGCGCATGCCGCCCACTCCCGGCAGCGGCCGGCCCGGCCACGTCCGCGGCCTCTCCGGACGCGACGGGGGCCGAAGGGGTCTCCTCCGCACCGGCAGAACTGCCGGACTCCACAGGCCCGTTCGTGTCTCTCATGACGTCCTCTCCGCCCTCTCCATCTCCAGCTCGACCTCCGTGCCGCCGTCCGGCACCGCGCGCAGCCGCGCCGTACCGCCGTTGCGCTCCATGCGGCCGATGATCGATTCTCTGACGCCCATGCGGTCGGCGGGTATCGCGTCGAGGTCGAAGCCGGGGCCGCGGTCGCGGACGGACACGAACACCGTCGTGCCCTCGACTTCGGCGAAGACCTGTACCGCGCCGCCCTCGCCACCGTACTTGGCCGCGTTCACCATCGCTTCCCGCGCGGCCTGCATCTGCGCGGAAACGCCGTCGTCCAGAGGGCAGTCGCCGACGACCACGACCTCGATGGGGACGCCGTGCTTGTCCTCGACCTCCGCGGCATTGCGCCGGACCGCCTCGGCGAGGGTGTCGGGCTCGTCCGCCTCATCCTTTCCGGTGCCCTCCGGTTTGTAGAGCCAGGTACGCAGGTCGCGCTCCTGGGCGCGGGCCAGACGCCGTACCTCGTTCCCATTGTCCGCGTTGCGCTGGATCAGGGTCAGGGTGTGCAGCACCGAGTCATGGACATGGGCGGCGACTTCGGCCCGCTCCTGGGCGCGGATACGCATCAGACGCTCCTCGGAGAGGTCCTGTGTCATGCGTACGAGATAGGGGCCGGCCAGCAGCGCTATGCCGACCAGGACCGCGAGTGCCGCCTGGAGGACGGAGCCGAGGTGAGCGGCCGAGCCCTGGAGGACGAATATCCCGGACACACCGGCTGTGACCAGCAGGACGCCCGCCGCGGAACGCAGCAGCGTGAGCGTGCGCCGACGACGGCCGACCTCGACCCAGCGGGCCCGCCGCGCATTGTCCGCCTGACGCCAGACCAGGGCGACGCCCGCGCCGACGAGCACGGTCGGCCACAGATACGCCTTCGCTCCGCCGCCCAGGTTCACATTGCCGACGAAGACCATGGCCACGACGACCATGAGGAGGAGCGCGACGATCTGCCCCTTGTCCGGCTTGCGTGCCACGAGTCTGCGGCGGCCGTCGGGAGCGGTCTCGGTGGAGATGCCCGGCGTACGCCCGCCGGCTCCTCCCACCCCGCCGACGCCGAGCGGCACGAAGAACCAGAACGCGGCATACAGCAGCGCCCCCAGCCCGTCCGCCATGAACAGGCCGACGAACATGAGCCGCACCCAGATCACCGGCAGCCCGAGATGCCCGGCGAGCCCGCGCGCCACGCCCCCGAGCCAGCGTCCGTCGCTGCTGCGGTAGAGCTTGCGCGGGGGCCGCGGGGCGTCCAGGGGGATGGCTGCGGCTTCCGGCATGCCATCGATGTTCACACGCCCGGCGGGCCCGGGCATCAGGGTCGACCCCCGAGACTCCCCTGATCTTCGGGAAACCAATATCTGATCTTCGAGAGACCGGCGCCCGCACCTCGAAAACCCGATGCCGGATTCGGGAGGAACCCAGTGGCTGATCCTCAGCAACCGATGCCGAATTCCGCAGGAGTCCAGCGCCTGATCCCCAGCAACCCGATGCCGGATTCGGGAGGAACCCGGTGCCTGAACCCCAGCAACCCGGTCCCTGATCTTCGAGAATCCGCTGCTCGAACAGCTCCCCGGCCCCCCTCAGGGCCGAAATCAGGGTTCGGCCAGGGTCATCCCGACTGCCGCCGCGCCTCCCCGCCCGTCACCATGGACGCATGACAGACCACCAGCACGCGGCGGCGGAGCCGGACCCCGCCCGCGGCCCGGCCGCCCCGCCCCCGGGTCCCGGGCCGCGGGACGCCGTACCGCCCGCCCCGGGTGAGGAGCCGCGCACGCACGAGGACCGGGTCACGGCCGGGACGGCGACGACCGCACCAGGCACGCCCCTCAAGTTCCGCCGCGACCGGCGCCACAAGATGCTGGGCGGGGTGTGCGCCGGGCTGGGGCGGCAGTGCGACATGGACCCGGTGATCTTCCGGATCGTGCTCGCGGTGCTCTCCGCGACCGGCGGCATCGGCCTCATCTTCTACGGCTTCGTGTGGCTGTTCGTGCCGTACGACGATGACGAGGAGAACGAGGTACGCAAGCTCCTGACCGGCCGCGTGGACGGCCAGGCGCTGACGGCCGTGCTGTTCGCCCTGGTGGGCTGCGGGGTGTTCCTCTCGATGCTCAACAACGGCGGGGTACTGACCTTCGCCGTGGTCCTCGCCCTGCTCCTGGCGGGCGCGGGGTTCTGGTCGCAGCAGCGCGGCGCGCCCGACCCCGACCCGCTCGCCGCCCAGGCCGTCGCCGACGCCCCGCCGGAGGCGCAGGCACCGCCCGTCCCCGCCTCCTACCCCTCCTGGTGGCGCGACCCGATCATCAAGGACGGCTCCCATGTGGGCGGCACCGGCTATCTGTGGGGACCGCCGGACGCCCAGGACCGGGACGCGGCTGCCGCGCTCAACATCGCCCGGGGCACCAGCCGCCCGGACATACGCACGGCCCGGCAGCCCAAGCCGTCCGGCCCACGCTGGATCGGCGGCTGGGTGTTCGTGCTCGCGCTCATCGCGGGCATCCTCGGCACAAGCCTGACGTGGGAGGAGCACACGCTCGGCACCAGCCTGCAGACCGGCCTGGCCTGTGCGCTGATCGTGTTCGGCCTGGGCATTGCGATCAGCGCGTTCAAGGGGCGTACGGGCGCGGGCTCGATCTTCCTCGCGTTGATCACCGCGGGCCTGCTCGCCGGCTCCGCCGCGCTGCCGAAGGACATCAGCACCCACTGGGTGCGCACGAACTGGACACCGACCGCCGTGGCCGACATACAGGAGTCGTACGACCTCGGCACGGGCGTGGGCACCCTGGACCTGACGGGCCTCGACCTCGCCAAGGGCCAGACGGTGTCGACGAACGCGGAGGTGGGTGCGGGCCATCTCAAGGTGATCGTCCCGAAGGACGTGACCGTGAATCTGACCGTCGATGTCGGCGTCGGAGACATCCAGTTGCCGGGCGACGACAAGAAGGACGTGGACGTGCAGCCGGGCAAGCACAAGAGCGTGACACTCTCCCCCGCGACCGCCGACAAGAACGGCGGCACGCTCGACCTCGACCTCCAGGTCGGCGTCGGCCAGGCGGAGGTGACCCGTGCGACGTCATGAGTTCCAGCCGGGAAAACTGGTCGCGGGTTGCTTCCTCACCCTCGCGGGCGTCATCTACGCCGGCGACGCGGGCGGCCTGTGGGAGACACCGTGGTTCGCGATCATCCCCGTCGTCGCATTCGGCCTCTGCCTCGCAGGCACGGTCGCTCTGCTGACCCACGCCGTACGAAGACGCCGCAGGTCACGCCGGGCACCGGTGACGGCGCCGGGCAAGGAAGGTTAACCACGTCGGACTTCTCCACACACAGCCGCCCACCGGTGCCGGAACGCCAACCGGCACCGGGACACACACCGGGACGGACGCCGAACGACGCTCGCCCCGGAAGGTGTCAGCCTGCGCCCAGGCCGGAGGTCCTAGCGATAACCGCCGGCCCGTTGCCTGCGCCTCGCCCTCAGCCCCGCGTCCACGGAGAAGACCGAGGCGCCTGCCAGTACCAGGGGCAGCCAGGCCATCAGATAGATCAGGTCGTTGCCGTAGTAGTACGGGTCGGCGGCCCAGCTCACGGTCAGCCACAGGCTGAGGGAGATGAGGGCGCCACCGAAGGCGGCGAGGCGGGCCAGCAGGCCGATCAAGGTGCCGATACCGACGGCGAGTTCACCGAAAGCGATGGCATAGCCGAAGCCGACGGGATTCTTCAGCGACAGATCCACGAGGGCCGGGATCGCCGAGGAGTCCCGGACCGAGCGCATCATGTCGCCGATCGAACCGGCGCCGGAGTCCGCCATGAACGCGCTGTTGGTGAGTTTGTCCAGGCCGGCGTAGATGAAAGTGACGCCGAGAAAGACGCGCAGGGGAAGCAGGGCGTATCGGGTGGCGGAGTCCCGCCAGTCCCGCCTCCCGTCGAGATAGGGGCTGGGGGTATCCGTTCGCATACTGTGAGTCATCGCTCTCCGCCGCCTCTCGCCCGCGTTCCGTTGACCCCTCAACAGACCATACGTACGACAGCAGGCACCCGCTCAAGGATCGGTGTGCCCGTTTTCCTGTCCACCCTCCAGGGACCGGGGCGCCATGGCCACCCGGCGCGGGTGTCCGACGTGGTTTTTCTCGTTACGCATACCGACCAGCGGCATACCGGGCAGTCGGGCTCTGGCCCCGATCAACCGCTCGTCGCTGCGCCGGGCCCGCATCCGGCTTGGTGGAGAGGTACTGGAGACCGTGCTCCGGCAGGTGGCAGGCTCGTTGGCGGCCCCCGACACACCGGGCGCCTGGTGGCGCAGCCTGCGCCTCCTGGCGTTCATCCGCATCCCCGACTGATGCCAGGCCCGGGAAGCACCGGCCGCCGCGCGGCAGGGGGCAGAGCCTGCTTCTGATCCCTGTACCGAAGCTCGCGGTGAAGAGATGACCGAGCTTGGCGGGCGGTCCAAGTCCCTATGCTGACTGCCTTCATAGGTGGGGGAGGATGCATTGGCACGGCAGGTCACGCTCGGGCCGGATTTTCGGCGGTTGTGGGGCGCCTACGCAATCAGTGCTGCGGGCAGTGCCATCGCCATGGGGGCATTGCCGCTGGTCGCCCTCCTGGTGCTGCATTCCTCGGCGCTCCAAGTCTCGCTGCTCGCCGCTCTGTCGGCCACCGCCAGCGCCGTGATCGCTCTTCCGCTCGGTGTCCGTATTGAGCACCAGTACAAGCGGCCCGTCATGATCACTGCTGATCTGGTCCGCTGTGCCGTGCTGGTGAGCGTTCCGGTCGCGGCGGCTTTCGGCGTGCTCACCTTCGTCCATCTGTGTGCCGTCGGCATCCTTCAGACGGCCGCGGCAGTCGCGTTCGACGCGGCGAGCGGCGCGCACCTCAAGGCGCTCGTCCTGCCCGACCGCCGTCTTCGTGCCAACAGCCTGTTCGAGACCACCAACTGGATCAGCGTCAGCGCCGGGCCACCCGTCGGCGGGCTCCTGGTCGGTGTCCTGGGCCCTACCGCGACGGTGGCGGCCGACGCCCTGTCCTTCCTTGGATCCGCCCTGGGCATCCGCCGCATCCGGCGACCCGAACCCGCGCCACCGCCATCCGCCGCCCCTCATCTGGGCCGCGACATCGCCGCAGGCTGGCAGTACATCCTGCAGCATCGAGGATTGCGCTCGCTGTTCTGCAACTCGCTGCTCTTCGGCGGCTCCATCATGATGACGTCACCGCTGATTGCCGTCCTCATGCTGCGTGACCTCGGCCTCGCACCGTGGCAGTACGGCCTCGCTCTGGGGCTGCCGTGCCTGGGTGGCGTTCTGGGCTCACGCCTGACCTCGCTGCTCACCCGGCGGTTCGGGCAGCGCCGGATCCTGCTGTTGTCCGGCGTCGCACGCACACTCTGGACGATCTTGTTGCCGCTGGCGCCTTCCGGCGCTCTCGGCGTGTTCATCATCGTGGCCGCCGACTTCGGGCTGCTCTTCGCCGCCGGCGTCTTCAACCCGTCGTTCACCACCTACCGCATGGCGGCAACACAGGACGCGTTCATGACCCGCGTGGGCACCTCCTGGTCCGTCAGCTCGAAAATCTGCCAGGCAGTCTTCATGATCGTCGGCGGCTTCATCGCCGAGGCGGCAGGCGTCCGTGGTGCGCTGTTCATCGCCGGCGTGCTGTGTTTGTCGAGTGCACTCCTGCTGCCCTGGCGCCAAGCGCACACCTCCGCCGCAGGCATTCCAGCACCCGCGGCGGAACGGGTCCCGGAACCGGCCCCAACCCAGGCCGACTCTCCGTAGCGAAGTGCCGACCCGCACCTGCCACTACTTCCGGACAAGCTCAAAGATCTCCCCGACCGGAGCTGAAGAGCTCAAGGACCGCCGGGCCGGAGCCGAAAAGCATTGCCGCCGCCCCACGACCCGCAGCCGAACAACGACGGAAGGAGGCGTGCCGGTACGTCCAGATGCCCGTCGCGTACGCCCGCGTCACCGGACCCCCGCACCTGCCCGACGTCTGATCCGTCGGCGACGGGCGGGACGTACCGGCACGCCCCCGACCCACCCACCAGACGGCAAACGCACCGGACGACACACCCACCGGCACCGAACAGCACGCACCGGCACCGAACACCACGCACCCACCGGCACACGCACCGAACAGCACCCACCCGCACAAGGCGCCGTCGGTCCCTCAGTCCGTCACATCGATCACGCACCGATTCGTCTCGACCCCCGCAGCCGTAACCACCTGCACCTCCACCCGCCCCGGCTCCACATCGACCGGCACAGGCACGGTGAGGACCGCGTCCGTGGGATTGCTGAACCCCCCGGGCACGGGAACCAACGGCACATGGACGTGGACCGGCCCGATCCGTACCACCATCCGCGACAGCCGGTCCGCCGTCTGCGCGCCGGGCGGCACGAACCCGGCCCCCCGGATCTCGATGTCGTCCCCGGTACGGATCGGCGCGTCGAGGTCGCCCGCCTCACGGGAGCGGACGACGGAGAGGATCACCGGCTTCCCGCCCTCGGCGTACTTCCCGGCGAGATAGGTGGCGGCGGACACCAGGACCAGCACCGCCAGCCCCCACGGCAGATCCGGCAACTGCGAGGGCCGCCGGGCCAACCGCACCGCAGCGAACACCAGAGCAACCGCGACGATCACCACGTACTGGATGTCCGCGAAGGACCCCCGCCCGGAGTCGTCGGTCAGAAGATCGGACGCCCGCGGCCGATCCGCCCGCACCTTCTGCAGCCGCTGGCCGAGCACCCGCAGCCCCACCACCCGCCGCACCAGCACGGCGATCCCGCACACCACGGCGACGACGGTCACCACCCCGGCGCCCCGGGCGAGTTCGAGACCGGCGATGAGTTCGTCGCGGGTGCCGTGCGCGGAGGCCGCCGCCAACTGCCCGACGAGCACGAGGACGGCGTACACGACGAAGAGAACCCAACTCCCCGCCACCACACGCGAGGTGGAGAGACGGTTGTCCTCGCCGATGGCGGGGGCAAGAGCGCCACCCCGCGCCCGGTGGAGATAACCCGCTCCGGTCAGCGCCCCGCCCACTACAAGAGCCGCGAGCAGCCCGGCCGTCCGCGCGGCCGTCCACCCCGCGCCGATGGCGGTGAGCGCCTGCACCAGGAGCAGCGTGACGGTAGCTCCCCACACGACAAAGGCCGTACGCCGCCACAGCCGCGCCAGCCACGCCTCGCCGTCGACGCGGCCGCGCTCGGCGACGATGTCCGCGGCCTGGGTCAGTTCGTCCGAGACCCACTGCCGGGACGCGGACGCCGAGTGGGCGACGGCGATGGGCAGCCCGTGCCCGGACGCCAACTCGTCGCGCTTGGCGAGGAATGCGGCGACAGCGCGCCGGTGCCCCTCGCGGGCTCCGTGCGGGCAGTCCCCGCAGGTGCACCCACCCCCGTGTGTGCCCTGTCCGGAACCCAGCCCGGAACCCAGTCCGGCGCCAAGCCCGTCACCGGACCCCGCACCACGCTCCGCGCCGTGTCTCGCCTCCTGCACCGCCACGTCCGCTGCCGCCTTCCCCGCGCCAAGAACTCCCTTGCGGCCAGACCTTCCGTACGCCTGACTGCCGTACAACTGCCTTACTACTGCGCCGCGATGACAGCGCATTGTGCCGTACGGAACACGGCCCGCATCCGGCAGGTCCGGTCAGCGCGGGTGATGCACAAGCGCCCGTGTTGACCCGGCTGCGAGAATTCGCGTATGGCCGAGATCATCCAGCGTGACGGGACCTGGGCCTTCGACGGCAACACGGTCAGGATCACGCCGGGACTGCACCGCTCCGTGCCGCTGTTCCGGCAGACGTATGGAGAGATCGCTGTTTCCCTGGAGGCTATCTCAGGAATCGTCTATGAACCCGAACGCAAGCGCGGCCGCCTGCGGCTGAGGCTGCGCGAGGGCGCCGACCCGCTCCTCCAGGCGACCGGTGGCCGGCTGCCCGACGCCGCCGACCCCTACCGGCTGGCGGTCGACATCGACCGTTCCGGGGTCGCGGAGTACATCGCCGAGGAGATCCGCCACGCGCTGCTCCTCGACCAGGTCCCCCAGGAACCAGCGAAGACATATCTCCTCCCGGGCCCGCCGGTCCCCGTCTCGGTCCGTTCCAGCGACGGCACGGTGTCGTTCGACGGTTCGCAGGTGCGGATCGACTGGGCGGACACCTCCGACCGGGTCAAGCGGGCGACGGGTCCGCGGATCATCGGCGTGAGTGACCTGGTCCGGGTCGAGTGGCTGCCCAACTCCGGCTACGAGGACGGCTTTCTGCGTTTCGTGACCGGCGAGACCGTCTTCTCCAAACTGCCGACCGAGAAGGACCCGTACGCCCTCGATCTGTGGGGCAGCACCCGCCGCGACCTGCTCACGGCGCTCGTCGCCACCGCCGTCACCGCACGCCTGCCGCATCCGTCCACCCGCACGGGCGAGTACGTGGACCGCCCCCAACCCGCCCCCGCCGCACCGCCCCCGGCCGACCACCACGACGTACTCCTGCGCCGCCTGCGGGAGTTGGGCGAGCTGCACCGCGACGGCGTGCTCACGGACGAGGAGTTCGCGGCGACGAAGGCGGCGGTGCTCCGGGGGTTCTGAACCCCCGCCACGGACTCCCGACGGAACCCCCGCCCTGAACCCCCGACGGAAGACGGCGAACGAATCCCCGACGGAAGGCCGCGAACGAACCCCCTACGAAAGGAGATCGGGCTCGCTCCGGCTGATGTCCTGCCACAACGGCTGGTAGTTGATCCACGCGACCAGATCGCCGCCGAGCTGCTCCCGCGTGGCGACCGCCTGCTTGTGGTCGATGAGGATCGGCCGGCCCGCGGCCAGCGCGGTGAGCTGCACCTGGCTCGACCGTTCCATGGACAGGAACCACCAGGCCGCCGCGTCCACCGAGTCCCCGACCGTCAGCAGCCCGTGGTTGCGCAGCACGAGGGCCTTGCCGGTGCCGAGTGCGGAGGCGATCCGGCGGCCCTCCTCGGCGTCGACGGCGACACCGGTGTAGGAGTCGTACAGCGCGTGGTCCTCGTAGAAGGCGCAGCTCTCCTGGGTGATCGGGTCGAGCAGGTCGCCGAGGGCGGACAGGGCGCGTCCGTGCACGGAGTGGCAGTGGGCGACGGCGACGACGTCGGGACGGGCCGCGTGGACCTGGGCGTGCACGGTGAAGGCCGCCTGGTTCACGTGGTAGCTGCCGTCGATCACCTGCCCGTCCTGGTTGGCCATGACGAGGTCGCTCACGGTGACGTGCTTGAACGGCATCCCGAAGGGGTTCACCCAGAAGCAGTCGCTGTACTCGGGGTCGCGCGCGGTGATGTGACCGGAGACCCCGTCCTCGAACCCGAGCCGTCCGAAGAGCCGCAGCGCCCCGGCCAGCCGCTCCTTGCGGTGCCGCCGCTCGTCGTCCGTCGACTCGTGCCTCGGCGGCATGGCGAACCGCAGCCGGTCGGTGGGTAGGGGCAGGGGCGGGGTGGGCCCGTGCATATGTCCTCCAGCGGGCGTGTCCGGTACGGAGCGGAAGTTACCCTCGGTCAGCCCAGGTGAACAGGGCCGTTCCGTGAAGAGAGTGCGCAACCGTTACAAGTCCCGGGTAGTCCCGGGTGCCCTCGGCCGCCGAGAGCACCCGGAAAGTCGCCGAGAGCACGCGAATACCGGACAGAAGATGTCGGGTAGCCACGCGAGACTCGTCGTATGACTCATCCGATGACTCATCCGACGCCATCGAACTGGGCGGCTTTCACCGCCGCGGAACCCGACCTGGCCAGCGCGGCCGAGGACCGGTTCACGGCCTTCACGCACCACACCCTGGCGACCCTGCGCAAGGACGGTTCTCCCCGCACCTCCGGCCTCGAAGTCCGTTTCCTGCACGGCGAGCTGTGGCTCGGCATGATGCCCGGCTCGCTCAAGGCGCTGGACCTGCGCCGTGACCCACGCTTCGCGCTCCAGGTGAATCCGGGGGCGGACGCGCAGATGGCGAGCGGGGACGTCCGGATCGGCGGACGGGCGGTCGAGGTCGAGGACTCCGAGGCGAAGGCCGCATACGTGAAAGAGGTGGAACCGCCGCAGCCGTTCCACCTCTTCCGCACCGAGCTGACGGAGGTCGTACGGACCTACGTCCAGGACGACACGTATCTGGTCGTCGAGATCTGGAAGCCCGGAGAGCAGGTGCGGACTCTCAGGCGCAGATGAGCGTCGGGACTACTCCCACTCGATGGTGCCCGGCGGCTTCGAGGTCACGTCGAGGACGACCCGGTTGACGTCCGCGACCTCGTTCGTGATGCGGGTCGAGATCTTGGCGAGGACGTCGTACGGGAGACGCGACCAGTCGGCGGTCATGGCGTCCTCGCTCGACACCGGACGCAGCACGATCGGATGGCCGTACGTGCGGCCGTCGCCCTGGACGCCGACGGAGCGGACGTCCGCGAGCAGCACGACCGGGCACTGCCAGATCTCACGGTCGAGTCCGGCGGCGGTCAGCTCCTCACGGGCGATCGCGTCGGCCTCGCGGAGCAGGTCGAGCCGCTCCTTGGTCACTTCGCCCACGATGCGGATGCCGAGGCCGGGACCGGGGAAGGGCTGGCGCTGGACGATCTCGTCCGGCAGGCCGAGCTCCTGCCCGACCATTCTCACCTCGTCCTTGAACAGCTTGCGCAGCGGCTCGACGAGCTCGAACTCGAGGTCCTCGGGGAGGCCGCCGACGTTGTGGTGGGACTTGATGTTGGCTGTGCCGGTGCCGCCACCGGACTCGACCACGTCCGGGTAGAGCGTGCCCTGCACCAGGAAGGCGACGTCCTCGCCCGCCGCGGCCTCGGCGATGATGTCGGCCTGCGCCTGCTCGAAGACCCGGATGAACTCGCGCCCGATGATCTTCCGCTTCTCCTCGGGGTCGGACACCCCGGCGAGCGCGGCGAGGAACCGCTCCTGCGCGTCCACGACCTTCAGCTGTACGCCGGTCGCGGCCACGAAGTCCTTCTCGACCTGCTCGGTCTCGCCCTTGCGCATCAGGCCGTGGTCGACGTACACGCAGGTCAGCTGCGAGCCGATGGCCTTCTGTACGAGGGCGGCGGCGACGGCGGAGTCCACGCCGCCCGACAGCCCGCAGATGGCCCGCTTGCTGCCGACCTGCTCGCGGATCAGCGCGACCTGCTCGTCGATGACGTTGCCCGTGGTCCAGGACGGGGTGAGGCCCGCGCCCCGGTACAGGAAGTGTTCGAGTACCTGCTGGCCGTACGTGGAGTGCATCACCTCGGGGTGGTGCTGGACTCCGTACAGCTTCTTCTCGTCGTTCTCGAAGGCCGCGACCGGGACGACGTCCGTGGAGGCGGTCACCGTGAAGCCCTCGGGGGCGGCGGAGCAGGCGTCTCCGTGCGACATCCACACCGACTGCTCGTCGGGGGTGCCCTCGAAGAGGGTGGAGCCCGATTTGGAGACATGGAGCGGCGTACGGCCGTACTCGCGGGCGCCGGTGTTGTCGACCGTGCCGCCGAGCGTCGTCGCCATCAGCTGGAAGCCGTAGCACATGCCGAAGACGGGGACGCCCGCCTCGAACAGCGCGCGGTCGAGGCGGGGGGCACCCTCCGCGTACACCGACGAGGGGCCGCCGGAGAGGATGATCGCCGCCGGGTTCTTGGCGAGCATCTCCTCGACCGGCATGGTGCTCGGCACGATCTCGCTGTAGACCCGGGCCTCGCGGACGCGGCGGGCGATGAGCTGGGCGTACTGCGCACCGAAGTCGACGACCAGGACGGTGTCGGGGGCGGCGGGGGACACTTCTGGCACGGTTTGCCTTCCGGCGGTGAGCAAAGGGTGTGTGGGGGCGAGTCTACCGGGGGTGCGGGTGGGGGGTGGCTGGGGAGGTTTTTTCGCCCCCTCCGCCCCCTGCCCGTCCCTTGTCCTGGGGGCTCCGCCCCCAGGCCCCGTATCGCGCTGAACGCGCTCGTCCTCGGACGCCGCACGCCGGACGGGCTGAAAATCCAGACCCCGTCTCAGCATCCGAACCGCCTTGGCCAGGACGCCCCGGCCCTGCATACTGCTCCCATGCTCACGCACGCGACGAACTTCGTCTTTACCTATGGCAACCGGCCCACCGGCTGCCATGGTCGTGCTGCTTGAGCAACTGACAAGCGACTTCCCAGGCGCCCCGGGCCGACAAGGCCCGGGGCGCCTGCCGTTTCCGGACCTCGCCGCTCCGGGGCACCCCGTCACCACAAGACGCAAGAGGAGCCCCACCATGGCCGACGCGGCCGACGTACTCGACAAGACCGGCGCCCGCACCGACGAGGCCGCCGACACGATCACCGGTGCCCGTGAGCGCATCGACGCCCTGGACGACCGGATCATCGGCCTCGTCCAGGAACGGATGGCCGTCTCGGCGGTGATCCAGGAGGCCCGGATCTCCTCCGGCGGCCGGCGCGTGAACCTTTCGCGCGAGATGGAGATCCTCGGCCACTACAGGGACGCATTGGGCAAGCCGGGCACCTCGCTGGCGATGACGCTCCTGGAGCTGTGCCGGGGCCGCGTCTGAGTTCCGCGCGGGGCCGAGTCCGACGTTCCGCACGGGGCCGAGTCCGACGTTCCGCACGGGGCCGAGTCCGACGTTCCGCACGGGGCCGAGTCCGACGTTCCGTACGGGGCCGAGTCCGACGTTCCGTACGGGGGCCGCGCCTGGAGCTCCCGCGCGGAGACCGCGCCTGATGGTTCCGCGCGGAGGCCGCATGTGCGCTCCGTACGACGCCGTACGCACGTACGCATGCCCTCTCACCCGTACGGCGCGTGACCGCCTCCGCGGCGGCTTCGTTGGTCCCGGTGTCCGTGCCAGCCAGGGGCGGGCCCGAAAAAACCACGCGTGGCTTCGCTGGAGCGATGAGACGTACGGAACGTGCCGTGCGTCGTGGGACCTCGCTCCAGGGTTGGGACCGGACGGCAGGGGACAGCAGCCCGGTCACCCAAGAGAACGGCCGGCTCCGGGGACGCCCGGGGCCGACCGGCGGAATCTGTTCAGCTGCGGTCGTAACGGTTGCGGAGTCCGTCGCCCATCCCGCACGATGCGAGAACAGCTCAAGTCCCCCGCAACACAACCGAATTGCTCCACTACTGCCATTGGTCGACACCACGCGCGCGCCCCCAGTGCGCCGGGGCGCCGACCGGCGGCCCCCCAGACCAGCGGCGCACCCCCCGGCGCCGCTCCCCGGCACCGGCGCTGCCCTGACGTCGGTGCTGACGCCGAAGGGCCCCGCGGCTCCGCCCCCAGCTCACGGATTCCGTCCGAGCAGGGGGTTACCCCCACCGCGGGGCCTTTCGCATGCCCACTCCAAATGCCCACTCCATGTGACGACCGGTCTGCATGACCCGCCACGACGGCCGGCCTGCGCGACCCACCGATGACGTCCGGTCTGCGTGACCCGCCCATGACGACTGGTCTGCGTGACCCGCCCCAAGACGACCGGTCTGCGTGACCCGCCCCAAGACGACCGGTCTGCGTGACCCGCCCATGACGACTGGTCTGCGTGACCCGCCCATGACGACTGGTCTGCGTGACCCGCCCCATGTGACCGACCCCACATAAAGGTCCTGTGAAGGTCGGCACAACCATTCACAGGTTGCTCGTGTCACACCTGCTACCAACGGCCACACCCGCGCCCCACCGCGAAGGCCCCCGCTGAGTACCGCGGCCTCGCGGTGCACCAGACTTCCCGAGGTCTTCATGAAGCTTCGTCGTGCCATGGCCGTTGCGGCCGCGACGGCTGCCCTGGCCCCGCTGGCGCTCCTGTCGGCGCCGGCCGCGTTCGCGGACACCGATCCTCCGGCCGCGGCGGAGAGCAGCCCCGCGGCGCAGGACAGCACACCTGCGGCCGAGGACACCACGCCCGCCGAGGACGTCACCAGCCCGGCGGCCGAGGACACGACGCCCGCGGCGCAGGACACCACTCCCGCGGCCAAGGACACGATGCCCGCCGCGGAGGACACCACCCCGCCAGCCGGCGACAGCACTCCGCCCGTCACGCCGACTCCCACTCAGAGCACTCCGGATGAGAGCGACGAGCCCGAGCTCTGTGTCGACGAGGACGGGAACGACCTCACCGAGATCAGCACCGACCTGACCAGCGGCCTGTCGGGTCTGCCGGACACGATCGTCGCGGGCAGCGGCTGGACGACGTTCTCGTTCGACATCTCCAACCACGGCGACGACACCATCACGAACATCGCTCCGCTGATCGGTGTCGCGGCCATCGGCTGGGACGAGGAGGACTACTCCGGCGAGATCAGCGTGCAGGTCCTCGACAAGGACTCCGGCACCTGGCGGGAGGTCGCGGGTGCCGCGGGCGAGGGTGGCACCTTCACCCCGTTCTCGCTCGGCGCTGGCCAGTCGACCTCGTACGAGCTGCGCCTCAGCGTCAGCGGCGACGTCCCGGACGCCATCGGCGTGACCGGCGGCTTCGCCCAGTACGCGGACGACGAGGGCTGCTGGGTCGCCGACGACCCGAACGGCTGGATCTACTTCTTCGACATCCTCGCCGCCGGCTCGGACGCGGGCAGCCCGCCGGACGCCAAGCCGCGGACCGGCGGTGCGAAGGAGATCAGCGACGCCAGGACGGTAGACGCCTCCGGCTCGCTCGCCGAGACCGGTTCCTCGTCCGCGCTGCCGCTGATCGGCCTCACCGGCGGTGTCGCCGTCGTCGCCGGTGCGGGTGCGCTGTACGTGGTCCGTCGCCGCAGGTCTGGTGGCGCGACCGCGTAACGCGGCTCGGCCCAGTGGCCACAGCTGAATGAGGACCTGCGCTCGGAGGGGGGTGCAGGTCCTTCTTTCTGTGACCGGCGGGAGTTACGACTTCGGTGGCACCGTCGGCATCCCCAGGAACGGCAGCTTCAGCGCGCCGAACGCGTCCGCGGGGACGACGGGGTTCCGGGGCTCGACCGGCCGCAGACGCTCGTACGCCGCTCCCTGTACCGGGCGCGGGTCGGCCTCGCCCTTGTTGGGCCAGTACGACATCGCGCGCTCGGCCTGGGCGGTGATGGTGAGCGACGGGTTGACGCCGAGGTTGGCGGAGACGGCGGCGCCGTCGACGACCGAGATGCCGGGGTGGCCGTACAGCCGGTGGTACGGGTCGATGACCCCGGAGGACGCCGAGTCGCCGATCGGGCAGCCGCCCAGGAAGTGCGCGGTGAGCGGCGTACCCATCAGCTCGCCCACGTTGCTGCCCGCGAAGCCGTTGATCTCGGCGGCGATCGCGGACGCACTCTCCGAAGCCGCCTTGATCTGCCGGGGGTTGGGGGCACCGTGTCCCTGACGTGCCGTCAACAGGCCTTTCCCCGCGCCCTTCGGCTTCAGGTATGTCGTCAGGGAGTTGTCCACCGACTGCATCACAAGACCGATGATGGTCCGCTCGGACCAGTGGCGGTTGGAGAGCATGCGCAGCAGGAGAAGGGGGTGTTTCGCGGCATTGGCCAGCCATCCCAGAGACGGCGACGAGCCCTCCGTGTAGGGGACTTGGAGGATGGACAAGCTGCCCATCGAGTTCGAGCCCTTGCCGTAGCGGACGGGCTCGATGTGGGTGTTCTCGTCGGGGTGGATCGAGGACGTGATCGCGACGCCCTGGGTGAAGTCGGCCTTCGGCTTGCCGTGCGCCTTGCGGTACCGGCGGTTGTCCGTCTGCGCGCCCACCAGAGCCTCGGAGTTGGTGCGGGTCAGCTCGCCCAACCTGCCTGAGATGTAAGGCAGTTGCCCGCTCGACTTCATACGGTGCAGCAGGGTCTGCGTGCCGTAGGTGCCGGCGGCGATCACGACCCTGCGGGCCTTGAACATCCGCCCGTCGCCCTTGCGCTTCTCGTCCGTGGGCAGAGTGGTGACGGCGTACCCGCCCTGCGAGTCGTCGGTGACGGACACGACCGTCGTCATGGGATGGACGACTGCGCCCGCCTTCTCCGCGAGGTGGAGATAGTTCTCGTTGAGGGTGTTCTTCGCGCCGTGCCGGCAGCCGGTCATGCACTCGCCGCACTCCGTGCAGGCCTTGCGGGCGGGTCCGGCGCCTCCGAAGTAGGGGTCTTCCACTTCGCCGCCGGGCCTGGCCTTGGCCGTTCCGTCCGCGTCCTCCCCGTCACCGAAGAAGACACCGACCGGCGCCATGTGGAAGGTGTCGCCGATGCCCATCCGCTGGGCGGCCGCCTTGAGATGGACGTCGGAGGGGGTCATGGTCGGGTTGAGCCGCACGCCGAGCATCCGCCGGGCCTGGTCGTAGTACGGCTTCAACTCCCCCTCCCAGTCGGTGATGTCCTTCCACTGCGGGTCCTCGAAGAAGGCCTTCGGCGGTACGTAGAGGGTGTTGGCGTAGTTCAGGGACCCGCCGCCGACGCCGGCACCGGCCAACACCATGACGTTGCCCAGGAGATGGATGCGCTGGATGCCGTACAGGCCGAGCCTGGGTGCCCAGAGGTAGTTCTTCAGGTCCCAGGAGTTCTTGGGCAGCGAGCCACGGGTGAAACGGCGACCCGCCTCCAACACGCCTACGCGGTAGCCCTTTTCGGTGAGCCGGAGGGCCGTGACCGACCCACCGAAGCCGGAGCCGACGACGATGACGTCGTAGTCGTACGCGCCGTCGTCGTACGCGCCGTCTTTCTCGTCGTTCGCACGGTCATTCGGTTGCTGGGCAGAGTTCTCCTGTGACACGTGCCGCTCTCCTCGTTGAGAACTTTTGAGAACTATTCAGATCTGGGATCTACCGGAGGCGCAGCGCCTTCATCACCCTGAGGCTCCGGCTCATGAACGCCGCGTACTTCTCGTCGTCCATGCCGAGCGAGGGCGCCATCGGCAGCAGCCGCTGGTGGGCGACGGTCTGCGCCTCGGTGTACTTGAGGATGCCCTCGGAGCCGTGGCGGCGGCCGAGGCCGGAGTCCTTCATGCCGCCCATGGGCGACTGGACGCTGCCGTACGCGGGCGCGTAGCCCTCGTTGACGTTGACGGTTCCGGTGCGCAGCCGGGCCGCGACCGCGCGACCGCGCCGCCCGTCCTTGGTCCAGACGGAGGAATTGAGGCCGTACGCCGTGGAGTTGGCGAGTTCGACGACCTCGTCCTCGGTCCTGAAACGGTAGAGGGAGACGACGGGCCCGAAGGTCTCCTCGGCGCAGACGGCCATGGGCGCCTCGACGCCGTCGAGGATGGTGGGCTCGTAGAAGTAGGGCCCGATGTCGGGCCGGGCGACCCCGCCTGCGACTACCTTCGCCCCCTTGGCGACGGCCTCGTCCACATGCCGGGTCACGGTTTCGAGCTGCCGCTCGCCGACCAGCGAGCCCATGTCGGCCCCGTACGCGAGGGAGGTGCCGAGCCGCATGGCCTTGGTGCGGGCGGTGAACCGCTCCGCGAACACATCGGCGATGTCCTCGTGGACGTACAACCGCTCGATGGAGATGCAGAGTTGACCGGCGGAGGAGAAGCAGGCCCGCACGGCGCCGGCGGCGGCCTTGTCGATGTCCGCATCCTCAAGGACCAACATGGCGTTCTTGCCGCCGAGTTCGAGCGAGACGCCGACGAGACGGGCGGCGGCGCCCTGCGCGACCTCGCGGCCGGTCCGGGTGGACCCGGTGAAGGAGACGTAGTCGGCGTGCTTGACGATCTCGGGTCCGACGACGGGCCCCTCGCCGATGACGACCTGGAACACCTCGGCGGGCAGCCCGGCCTCGATGAGCAGGTCGCGGGCCCAGAGGGCGGTGAGGCAGGTCTCGGTGTCGGGCTTCATGACGACGGCGTTGCCCGCGACGAAGGCGGGGAGCGCGTCGCCGACAGACAGCTCCAGGGGGTAGTTCCAGGGCGCGATCTGGCCGACGACACCGCGCGGGTGGCGCAGTTCGGTGACCTTGGTGAGGGTGGGGATGGCGCCGGTGTGCCCCTTGGGCCGGAGGTAGGAAGGGGCCTTGCGGCCGTAGTGCCGCGCGGCCACGGCGACAGCCTGGACCTCCTCGTGCGCGTGCAGCCGGGCCTTGCCGGTCTCCAGCTGGATCAGGTCGAGGACCTCGGCCTGGCGCGCGAGCACGAGGTCGTGGAAACGGAGCAGTACGGCGGCGCGCTGCCGCACGGGAGTGGCGCCCCAGGCGACCTGCGCCGCGCGGGCCCGCTCGAAGGCGGTCGCCACTTCCTCGGGGGTGGACTCGGGCAGATCGGCCAACTTTTCGCCCGTGAACGGGGTGTGGTTGGCGGTCCGTCCCGATCCGACGACCCCCTTCGTGAGCTGCGCGACCAGCTCGGGGGTGACGACGTCGGCGGCGGTGCGGGCGCCTAGAGGGGCGGGGGCGAGGGGGTTGGTGCCGATGGCTGCGCCGGTGGCGCTGGTGTCGCCGGTTGCGGCCGTCTCGTCGGTTGCGGCCGTCGCATCCGTTGCGGCCGTTGCGGCCGTCTCGTCCGTGCCGGTCTTTTCCGTGGCCTGCTCCGCAGCCTGCGAGTCCGTCATGAGCCGCAGGGTATGCCCGGCGGGGCCCTTTGGGTACCCGTCGGTAATCGGCTTTCACCGGGTACTCACACGACGCCAGTGATCGCTGGCAACGAATGCGCTGATCAGTGCGTTGGGGGTGTGGTGATCACGGGTTGGTCACTCCTGGACGTTGCCCTCGGAGCGGGCGGCGAACCCGGATGTGTTCAGCTCGAAGTCAAAGGGCGCGGGTACGTGGAGGGGCTTCCCGAAGGGGACGGTGGTGCGCGACCGGTATCCCTTCTCGGACGGGTCCCAGAAGGCGGTGATCTCCTCCGCCTGCATGTCGAGCACGAGGTATACGGGCACGACGCGCCCGTAGGTGTCCAGCTTGTCGAGCCAGTCGGCGTCTTTGGTCGATACGGAGGTCAGCTCGGCGACGAGGGAAAGGGCAGCGGCATCGGCATGCCGACCTTCGGCGTCGAAGGCGGATTCGTCGGCGACGAAGAGGTCGGGGCCGAAGCCTCGCTCCGCGGGAGGGAACACGAACAGAAAAGGCGAGGTCTCCGCGACATGCCCCTCAGGTGCATGAGCCTCCACCTGCCTGCGCAGCCTCCGCATGGGACGCAGGTAGCGCAGCTTCGACCACGGCGACACGACGATCTTCCCCCGGATGAGTTCGGCCTTGTAGCCGTCAGGCGTGTCCAGCTCCTCAACGATCCGGAGCATGTCCTCAAATGCTCCGGCCGGAGGAGGGTCCATGGCCGCCGGGCGCTCGCTCATGGTGGTCACCACGGTCCTCCGCTGATTACAGGGCGTGTCGCTGGCTCCACGGTAGCGCCGGGGCAGTCCGGCCGCCCTCCACCCGGGCGCCCTCACGCCACAGCCGCCTGCCCGACACCTCGTGGCCCCAGTTCGCACCACAGCAGCTTCCCGCCCCGCCCGAAGAGATCGTCCCCGAGCGGGTAGCCGCCCCACGCGTCCGCGTAATGGCATACGAGGAACAGTCCACGTCCGCCGTCCGCCTCGGCCGGGACGGGCTGGAGCGGACCGGGGCGCTCGCCGAAGGGCGGCGGGATGTGCGGGTTGGCGTCCCAGACGCTCACCCGGAGGCGGATGCCGCCGAGGGCGCGGAGGTGGAGGGTGGCAGGGCCGGTGGAGTGGCGGCAGGCGTTCGTGACGAGCTCGGAGGTCAACAGCTCGGCGATGTCGGTCAGTTCAGTCATGCCGTGTCCGGTCAGGACCGCCCGAAGGGTGGTTCGGGCGATCCGCGGGGCCAGCGGATCATTCGGCAGCTGGAGCGCGTACGCCCAAGATGCGGACGCTTCGGACTTCGGCGGGGATACGGTGACCATGAACGCCTCCTGCGGTGGGGGGACTTGGGTTCGCTGTACTGGCCCGGCTGGGGCGGTGGCATGTCGCGTGCGTACGTGTGGGCAGCGCGGGGCGCTTCCGGCTTACCGGTGGGGCCAGTTGAGCGGCTTGGGACTCACCGTAGACCGGTTCATGGACTACATTCCATGAATCGAAGGGAATGCAGACCCTATTACCTTCGTGTGGGTGACCCATACGCCGTATGTACGAACGGGAAGTCGCCGCTCATGCCGCAGCCAAGCCCTCTCCCCACCGCCCGACGCCGTCGCCTGGGTGTCGAACTGCGGAGGCTGCGCGAGCGCGTGGATCTGTCCGCCACACAGGCCGCGGCACTGGTGGGCGCCACACAGTCACGCGTGAGCAACATCGAGGCCGGGCGCTACGGAGTCAGTGCCGAGCGGGTGCGGACACTGGCCCGGCACTACGACTGCACGAACGAGCCGCTGGTCGACGCCCTCGCGGCGATGACCGGCGAACGTCGGCGCGGCTGGTGGGAGGAGTACCGCGACATCCTTTCGCCCCGTGTACTGGACCTCACCGAGGTGGAGCACCACGCCACCGCCCTACGCGTGGCGCACGTCATCAACATCCCTGGCCTGCTGCAGACCACCGATCACGCCCGCGTCCTGTTCAGCCATACCGTGCCTCCGCTGAAGCCCCACGAGATCGAGCACCGCGTATCGCACCGCATCAAGCGCCAAGCAGTCCTGCACCGCGAACACCCCCCGTCCTACACCGCGGTCATCCACGAAGCCGCTCTGCGCATGCGCTTCGGCGACCGCACCACGGTCAGAGCGCAGCTCAACCACCTCAACGAGGTGAGCGAACTCGCCCACGTCACAATCGCCGTCGTCCCCTTCGACAGCGGCCCGTTCCACACTTCCGGCCAGGGCATCGACTACTTCCACGGCCCGGTCCACCAGCTCGACACCGTTCAGCTGGACACGGACCATGGCGCCGAACTCATCGACTCCCCAGCCCAATTGGAGCGCTACCGCCTGGTCCTGGAACGCATGCAGCAAGCCGCGCTCCCGCCCACCAAGTCCCGCGACTTCATCGCCCAACTTGCCCGAGACCTCTGAAGGAGCCCACCATGCCCGAACCGCACTGGCAGAAGTCCACATATAGCCAGGAGGCCTCGGCCTGCGTATACGTGGCCATTACCCCCGCCGGAACGATCCTCCTCCGCGAAAGCGACGAACCGGAGGTCACCCTCACCACTGGCCCATGTCAGTTCAGCACGCTGATAGCCGCCTTGCGGAGCTCGGGCCGCCCCGCTATTGCTGACTGAATACGCTGTACCGCCCACACCTCGTCTAAGGGCTGTCCCGTAACGGCTGACCACAGGTGAGACGATCTTGATGTGGCTGGTGTGATTACGGCGTCGGAGCCGTCCTGGATAGGCCCGTTCACCGGCTTGAGCCCGCGCTGCTTCCGTACGTTGGTCACTGCGCTGCGCCGCGAAGGAGCTGATGCCGTGCGCCGAGGTCGGCCATGGAGCCTGCCGTTGGAAGACCGGGTGTTGCTGGTCACGACTTACTGGCGGACGAACTTGACGATGCGCCAACTGGCTCCGCTGTTCGGGATCTCGAAGTCCGCGGTCGACCGGATCATCGATCAGGTTGGCCCGCTCCTCGCGCTGCGGCCCCGGCTTCGCTTCGCCAAGGACACCGTGCTTGTGGACGGCACCCTGGTTCCCACCCGCGACCACACGGTGGCCGAACAGTCCAAGAACTACCGATACTCCACCAACCACCAGGTCGTCATCGATGCCGACACTCGCCTCGTCGTCCTAGTCGGCCGGCCGCTTCCGGGCAACCGCAATGACTGCAAGGCATGGGAGGAATCTGGCGTAAAGGCCGCTGTCGGCAAGACCATGACCATCGCCGACGGCGGCTATCCCGGCACTGGCGTCGTCATGCCCCACCGTCGGCGGGCGGGCGAGGAACTGGCCGCCTGGAAACAGGAGCACAACCGTTCACACAAGCAGGTCCGCGCCCGCGTCGAGCATGCCTTCGCGCGGATGAAGACCTGGAAGATCCTCCGGGACTGCCGGTTGAAAGGCGAGGGTGTCCACCACGCGGTGCTCGGCATCGCCCGTTTACACAACCTTGCACGCAGCGCGTGACCGCACTCAACCGAAGCAACTGACCGCTTAAGGTTCGATGGGCAGGATCTGGACCAGGCCGACCCAGTTCTCGTCGTCCGCCTTGGTATGGGTAGCTCGGACCCTCCAGCATCCGGCAGGCAGCGCAACCGATGCCTGGGAGGGCATCCCGCCGCCGGGATACTGGATGTCCAGCTCGGAGCCTGCTTCGGCGGAGTCCATGAGTGTGGCTGGACCATCTGACAACCACGTGCCGCACTCCTCCCACTCGGTGGCGGGGTCTGCGAGCACAGCCCTGGCCGCCGCCTTCAGCTCGGCTTCGGAGTCGGCCGCAAGCCACCGCAGGAAGGCTCGATGCTCAGGTAGATAACAGCTGGTGGCCGGCTCATCCGCCAGCACCAGTGCCTGCGCACCGTTCTCGCCAACAGTGATCACACCGGCCAGATCGTCCACCGCGCAGGCTCTGTCGTAGTCGTCTGGAGCGGTGGCATCTCCTGCCATGACTCCGGTCTCCGTACAGCCACGCCATGCAGCCAACGCGGAGACGGGGACGATGATCAAAGGCCCGCCCATCGACTCCACCCAGACAGGAGAGGTGTCGGACGCATGGGCTTCGGTAGACGAAGAAACGCTCATGCCGTCAGTGTGCCCGCGCCCACTGACAATGCCCACGGTGACCGATTGGCACTCAGGACAGGAACGGCCCAGGGCCTGCGGCAACCTGCAGTTACGGGACAGCCCTTAGGCCACCCAACGGCGACTTTGCTCCTGAAACGGGGCGTCGAACTAGGAGTGGCCAGAGAATAACTTGTCTATGGGGCATCGACGTCACCACCACCCGTCTACCCCCACGTACGCCTCCGACGCCAACACCAAGCCCTCGACATCCTCGAGCGCAGACCTGAACTGCCCAACTGGCCGTCAGGCGACCTCCGGCGGTAGCGACGGAACGCCCCACTGAGCAACGCCCGTTCACTGATGTTGCCGTCAACTACTGCCGCCAAACGCCACTGAAGCCCCATCAACCACAACTGATGGGGCTTCAGGTTCGCTGTCACGATCAACTGTAACGGCTGCAATCCCGCAGGTATTCAGGACGCCTGGATCGCATCACTATCGATAGCGACAACCAGCGAGCTCGACCCCTCGACCAGATAGTCATGTTGTGGGAAATAATCCACATGAAGATGGTCGCTCTGATCCGCCTCCAAAGCGAAGCTTTCGATGTTCTCGGCAAGGAGAGAAAGGGACTGCGGCCCACCCTCCACCACCAGAGCTTCGCCATCTCCGGAGGAAGACATCCTGATCTTCCCACTCGCTGGCTGAACTTCGACCCGCGACAACGATCTGGTGTACGGGAATGGATTTGAGACCTTCGCCAGAAGGATTTCCCCCCTGCCACCCCGTAGTCTTCTTCCCAAGACCAGCAAGTCGGAGCGGGTTCCTGATAGCTCCAATTCCCCGGTCGAATCGCCGCACAATACCTTCAACATCACGCCTCATACAGTGCACTAGGGCCAGTAGTCGCCTGGTCGAATCGTGGACGGATCGATTCCAGTGTGCGGATCCTTGAGCGGGCCACTAGTAACACTCTTTCCGTTGATCTGAGTTTCCAGATTAAGGTGCGGCCCCAGTTTCTGAACGTGTGCACTATTGGGGTTCACATCGAATCGAGCAATCTTCCTGACCGTATTACCAGCCTCGTCAGTGGCCACGCTCATGAACTGAACTCCGCCGCTGCCAGACCGCACCACAGTTGCATTGTCGCCAACGTGTGCCACGCCACGACTGACGGCCTCACCCATCGAAATATTGCAGTTGTGAACGAGTACTGGCGTGACCCCTGCCAGCACATAGTACGTGTGCACGGTGCCCACGGTGAGGTTGTGGACCGTCGCTGTCAGAGCGGTCCAGCGTTCGACCGCGGTGATCTGAACGAGTGCGCCAGCGCTGGTGCGCAACCCCTCCCCCGCCTCCAGGTCGGTGGCCTTGATCCACTCGCCGAGTTCGGGTACCCAGAAGGGGTGGTTGTCGGTCGCGGTGACCGATGCGGTCTTCGTGCCCTTGCTGCCATCGGTGTCAACCGTCACCCTGACGAGGTGCTTGAGGCCAGTGCCCTTGATCTCGGCTGTGACCTTTTCGGCTTTGGTCTCACCGGTTTCCGGGTCAGTGGCCAAAACCTCGTCGCCGATGTCGACGTCCTCGATGTTCTTTGTGGTGCCATCGGCCATCAGTACTTTGGTGCCCGGTGTGAAACTGTTGGGCGTCTTTTTCAGGCATGCCTCGGCGGCCTTCTCGGCCGCTTTGGTGGCCTTCCGGCCCTTCTGCCAGTCCTTGAAGCCCGCCCACAGCTTCTTGCCCAGCCCCACGACGTGCTTCGCCAGCTCCTCGGCCTTCTTCCACTTCCACGGCGCCGCGTACTTCGTCGCAAGACGGGCCAGCGGGCCACCGCCCAGCAAGGAGGACACCGCGTTGAGCGCCGTGGCTCCACAGGCCCCGAGGTTGCCCGTCGTGAAGCAGTCCAGCGCGTCCGTGATGCCCAGTTCGTCGGCGATGATCTTGCCGAGTTCCTTGGCGATGGCCACCGCGCGCTGCGCGGCGGCGTCCTCCGCGGCGCGGGCCTCGTCCGCCTGCGCGTCGGCGGGGGTGTAGGTCGACCCGCTCCCGGAGTTGGTGCTGGTGTGGGTGTCGGCTATCGCCCCCGAGTGCTCCTTCGGACCCGGCCCGCACTCGTTCCAGCCGCCGACGCAGTCCGCGAGCCGCAGACCGGACGCGTCGCTGAAGGTGACCGGGCTGTTGTTGGCGTACGCGTAACCGTTGATCTGCTGCGGGTCGGTGAAGTCGACGATCGGGTCAGCCGAGATGAAGCGGCCCGTGTCGGAGTCGTACTCGCGTGCCCCCAGTGTCGTCAGGCCCGTGGACTCCTGGATGGTCCCGCCCACGAAGCCCTTGTCGTTGACCCACGAGGAGCCCGAGGACGAGGACTCGTCGCGCGCGTTCCCGAACGGGTCCGTGCGCCGGCGTGACGTCGCTCCCGTCTTGGCGTCGACGGAGAGTTCCGCCGTGCCCTGGTGGTCCGCGGCGAGGAAGTGCACCCCGTCCGCCTCCCGCATCGCCACCGTCGCCCCGCCGAAGGTGTAGTAGCGGGTCGCCGTCACCTTGGACGTGGCCTTGTCCAGGTGGAGTTCCGTGCCCGGCAGGTAGAAGGTCTTCTCGTCCGGTGTGTCACGCAGGATGCGCTCACCCGACGCGTCGTACTTGTACGACGTCACCTTGCCGTCGGCGTTCTTGACCTGGGTCAGCTCACCCTGCTTGTCCCAGTCCAGGGTCTGCGTGTCACCGGACAGGACACGGGTGTGGGTGTTGCCCGAGGCGTCGTAGGTGTAGGTGTCCTGGGACGTGACCTCCGGCGTGGTGCTGGTGGCCGCCGTCTTCTCCACGACGGACGAGACCGTGTGCGGTCCGGAGTCCGTCCCGTTCGGGCCGGAGTTCTCGCCGTACTTGTACGTGCGGGTCGCGGTGCCCGTGCCGTTCAGGCCGTGGAGTACCTCGTCGGTGCGGTTACCGATCGAGTCGTAGCCGTACTCCGTCCAATAGGGGGACGCCCCGCCGACCGTCGAGGTGGATGCGCCCGAGGAGCAAGCCGCTTCCGTACTGCCCGTTCCCGAGGCGCCGTTGGGCGTCGTGGACGAGGTCCACGCGTCCGTCAGGCGGCGCAGTCCGTCGTAGGTGAAGCACTGCACATCGCTCGTGCCGCCGCTCGGCGTGTCGGCGATGGAGAGGATGTTTCCGCTGGCGTCGTACGTGTAGTCGGCGTCGTACGCCGCGCTCGCGCCGCCCTCCACCCTGACGTTGGAGTTCTTGAGCCGGTCGGTGCCCGCCTCGTAGTTGTACGACAGCCAGGTCTTCTTGTCGGTGCTGCCGCCTGTGTACAGCTCAAGCTGCTCCAGGTTGGACGTGGGTGAATAGGTCACGTCCGTGACGTAATTGTGGCCGCCTAGAGAGGACGTGAGGCCGGCCGGACGCTGCAGTTCGTCGTAGCTGTACGCCAGCGCCTCACCTGCCAGATCACCGGCCGCGGGCAGCCCCTGCCCCTGCACCGAGCCGTCGCGGTTGTACTCAGTGGCGTACTCGTACGTACCGCCCAACTGCGGCTCGGCCGTCTTGGACAGGGTGTACTTCGTCAGGGTCGGCTTGTAGTCGTTGTCCGCGTCGAGGACCGAATCGATCACTGACGAGTAGACCGCGCCGTCCTTGTACGTGTAACTGCCGTACAGCACGCCCTTGGCGAGGGTGTCGTACTTCATCACCGACAGCTTGGTGCCGGTGTCGGTGTCGCCCTGCCAGGTCTCGATCGCGCGGCCCAGTGCGTCGTACTTCGTCGACGTCTTGTTGCCGTTGAGCGTCACCGACGTCTGACGGTCCATGACGTCGTACGTGAACGAGGAGGTGCCGACGTCGGGGTCGACAACAGACTTCTGTCGGCCGAGTTGGTCGTACTCGTACGACCACACGTTCCCGGCGTCGTCCGTCACCGTCGACAGCTGACCCGCGGGCTTGTAGGCGTACGACGTGGTGACCGCGTCGCCCCCCGCCGGATACTCGATACGGCTCGTCGTCTGATCCCGCGCGTCGGAGACGACCGTGGTGGTCGGCTGTCCGGCCGGCGGCTTGGTCGTCACCCGGTCGCCACCGTAGGTGTACGTCGTCCGGTACTTCTCCACGCCCGCGACCTTGAAGATCGAGGCCGTGGCGCGGCTGGCGCCGTCGTACTCCGTGACCGTCTGCGCGTCCAGGTCCGCGTTGAGCGGCTGGAAGAGCGTGGCGGACGGGGCGCCGGTGGTGTAGTAGGTGTCGTTGATCTTCACTACGCGGTTGGAACCGTCGTAGATGGTGTCGGCGACCATGCGGCCGCCGCCCTCGCCCTCGGTCTGTACCTGGCGCGGGCGCAGGAGGCCGTCGTACAGCGTCCACTCGCTGCCGTACGAGGTGCCGTCGCTCTCGATCTTCTGGGTGTGCACGGCGACCGGGCCCGAGGTACCACGGATCAGGTACTCGTACTTGAGGGACGCGGTCGTGCCGATGCGGTCGGGGAGCCAGACGGAGGTCAGGCGGCCCAGGCCGTCGTAGGCCAGTTCGGTGCGCCGGTTGTTCTGGTCGACCTTGGCGCTCGGCAAACCCCATTGGGGGGCGTACTCGGTCGAGGTCGTCCAGCCCAGGGTGTTGGTGACCGTGGACTTCGTGGCCAGGCCGTAGGCGTTCTCGGTGTAGACGGTCCTCGTGGTCTGGGTGTCCGCGTCCTTGACCGTCAGGGGGCGCCCGTAGGAGTCGTACGTCGTCTCGGCGGTCGTCTGGTACGTGGCCAGGGTGCCGGTGTGCGCCGTCAGCCTCTTGGTGATGGTCGGGTCACCCTTGGTCGGGGCCGTGCCCAGCGTGGTCGAACTGTCGTACAGGGTCAGGTCGTCGGAGATGACCTGGGTGGCACGACTGGGAGTGGTCGCGCAGTCGACGCTCACGACCTCCGTGCGCGACACATACGCGTACATGTTCTTGCTCGCGTTGTCCGCGTACTCGGTGCGGGTGCACTGGTTGTCGGCGACGCCGACCTCACCGACGTCGTTGACCTGGGTGGCGCGACCCGTCTTGGGGTCGTACGTCGTCACGGACTTGGTGTTGCGCCAAGTGCCGCCGCTCAGTGCGATGTAGGTGTTGGTGGTGTCCTTCGCCACATAGCGTGCCTTGCGGGTGCCCCAGCTCTTGGTGGCGGTCGCGGTCACCGCGGTCCACGGCTCGGTCACCGACTTCTGGGTGACGGCGGAGCCGTTGTAGGTGACCGTCTCCAGCTCGAACCCGGCCTTCCAGTCCGAGTCCTCGTACGACACGCCGTTGGAATCGGTCACCGTCGCCGAACGAGTGGTGCCGTCCTTGTTCACGTCGCCGTCGAGACCGCGGAAGAAGGTGTGTTCGGTCTTGGTGTTGGAGGCGGAGTTGGTGCCGTCGGAGGTCTCGACGCGGACCTTGCCGTAGCCGCGCCAGTCGCCCCACGTGCGGTACTCGTCCTTGGTGATGCCGTCGGCCTTGGCCTTCCGCCAGCCCGCGTCGCCCAGGTAGGTGTATGACGTGACCTGGTTCGGGTTGCCGCCGGTCAGGTCCTGCTCGACGACCGAGGCGACCACGTACTTGTGGAACCAGTCCACGATCGGGTCGGTGACACCCGGCGGAGTCCACTTCACCGGGAAGCAGCGCTTGGCCGAGGAGTCCTCGGCGGGCAGGTTGCTCGTCGTGCACTGCGTGTCGGCGTAGTTGACGCTGAGGACGCTGCCGGCCTCGCTCTTCACCGCGGCCAGCCGGAAACGATAGAAGGGCTGCAGGTTGTCGCCGGCCTTGTCGACACGGTTGGCGAGCTGGATGCCGGTCAGCTCGACCGACGGCACCGAGACGGCGGTGCCCACCTTCCCGGTGTGGCTGATTCCGTTCAGCCACAGCGACTTCGAGGCGTCGCCGTTGTCGGTGAAGACGTGGGAGAGGCTCCACTCGTCGACCGGGCTGTAGGTCGCGTCGCCGGTCCGGATCTGCGTCGTGATCTTCGTGATCTTCTTACGGGTCCAGAAGGTCGGCGAGTTCTGGCCCGCGCACTTGGTGTCGGCCTTGCAGTTCTGGTCCCACGGGACGTCCGGCCAGTCGGCGGCCGTGGCGTCGGTGAGGTCGGACGCCTCGCAGTCGGTGAGGTCACCGATGCACCGCTCGGCGGTGGTGATGACGACCTGGGCGGCCGGCTTGGTGGAGTACACCTTGCCTTCGCGCTGGCCGTAGTCGATGCGCTTGAGGTAGCCGCCACGGACGTACGACTTGCCGTTCTCGGCGGTCTTCAGGCCCTGCGTGTAGTAGTTGGTCTCCTTGCCGTAGAAGTACGACATGACGTTGCCGTGCGGATCGATGACGTGGTCGAGGTTCCAGCGCCAGGCCTGCGTGCAGTACGCGTTGGCGAAGGTCGCGTTGTAGCAGGGCTCGCCCACGTCGTCGCCGTAGACGGGGACGGTCCAGGTGGAGCCGGTCTCCTCGTTGCCGGTGGCGTAGCCGGGCAGCCTGTTCTGACCGAAGAAGTACTGGGTGCCGTCTGAGGTCGTGACCTTCCAGTACTCACCGTTGTCGTCACCGTTGGTGGCGCCGGTCAGGTGCTCGACCTTGGAGTTGTCGTCGCTGCTGATCCGCCACTCGCCGGTGGTGTCGTCCTTGATGATCTCACCGGAGGTGCCGCCGGTGAGCGAGAGCGTCGCGTTGTCGAACGCCCAGCACTGGTCGCCGAGGTTGGCCGCCTGGCCGTCGTCCGCGCAGCCCTTGTAGCTGCGCTCGATGTAGCCGGGGTCGTAGGAGAAGCCCTGACCCACCCACGAACCCTGGTTGTTCGTGGCAGCGGTCTGGCCGTCGATCGACTGGGAGTTGTAGCTCAGGCCGACGGAGGGCTGAAGTCCGCCCGGCACCGGCGGCGCCGTCATCGGGTACGACCAGGTGAACGCGCCCGAACTGGTGTCCACGCCCCACTCGGAGGACGGGGACAGACCGGTCGCCTTGTAGTCGCCCTGGTCGCCGCCGCTGCTCGCGGTGGCCGCCAGCACCGTCGCCGAGGACGCGCTCGCCGCCTCGGTCATCAGCTGGGTCGTCGTGCCCGAGGTGTCACCGGCGGCGGTGACCTGCGCGGTCAGTGTCTGCTTCGCCGCGTTGTTGCTGCTCTTCAGATACGTCGGCGTCGAGCAGCTCTTCTTCTCCGGTGTGGTCAGCACACACTCCGGGTACTGCACGAGCCGCAGGCGGGAGCCGTAGCCACCGCCGTACGCGTCCGCGAAGTCCGCGTAGTCCAGGGTGACTTGGGCAGCGCCCTTGGCGCTCTCGCCGTCGGTGCGGGCGACGGTGAGCAGGACGCCGTCCACTCCTGCGGCCTTGGCAGCCTCGCGCCCGAGGACCTCGACGCGTACGGACTCAGCGCCTGCCTTGCCCCCGGTGGCCTTGGCCGTCACGGGCAGACCCCCGGCCTTGGCCGCCGTGCCGGAGAGGTCGACGTCCGCGCTGCCGGCCTTCGGCCAGGCGGCCTCCTCGGCGTGCTTGACGGCGGCCTGCTCAGCTGGGTCGGCCTTGTCGTAGGTCTTGGCCTTGGCGTTCGTGCCGCGGACCGGGTCGTCCAGCTCGGTCTGGGCCTTTGGCTTGGTCTGGCCTCCGGCGGCCACGGCATCGGTGGGGGCGTACTGCGGGAGCAGACCTATGGACAGGGCCAGACCGAGGACCAGCGCGGCGCGGCGTCGGCCGCTGCGCCTGCGCCAGGCCGGTCTGGCAGACCGGAACCAGGGGGGCGAGGACATGACATCTCCTTGGGAATCGGGGGATGCGGAAGTGAAAAGAGCAGGCCGACGCGTGGGTGGGGGGGGGCCCCGCCCCCCCCCCCCCCCCCCCGGGGGTTTTGAGCGGTGGGATTTAAAAAAAAACCAACCCCCCACAAAAAAAAAAAAAAAGGT